>DAIUKI010000373.1:0-3313 GCA_036848255.1 Bacteroidales bacterium
GCTGCCGGAGAATCGAAGAGGATGCAGGTTCCGAAGATGCTTCTTCCCTTTCATGGAAAAACAATGATAGAAAAAGTCATTGGGAATGTTATCAGTTCGGAAGTTTTGCATACATTGGTTGTGCTCGGATCCAACAGGGATGAGATACTGGGTTCAATAAGCCATTTGCCTGTAAGTCATTGTTTTAATGCAAATTACAAAAATGGTATGTTGTCTTCGGTTCAGTGCGGATTTAAAAATCTGCCTGCAGATTTTGATGCGGTCCTTGTATTTCCGGGCGATCAGCCATTTATTGAACCGGATATTATAAACCTGGTCATAAGGTCGTTCAGGGAAACAGGGAGAGGGATCGTGATACCGGTGTACGGGAAAAAGCGTGGTCATCCGCTCTTGATCAGTAACGAGTACAAGGATGTGATTGGTAAACTTGATGAGAATGAAGGTCTGCGTTCTCTCCCGGAATTGTACAGGGAGGATGTTCTTGAAGTAAAGACAAATTCACCCGGGATTTTAAAGGATTTTGACACAAAAGAGGATTATCTGAACGAAATAAATAGAAGCAAATATGGAAGAGAAAATCAGGTTCACTCTTAACGGTAAAAATACCGAGATTACAACTGAACCCAATCAGACACTGCTGTGGGTTCTGAGAAATCAGCTGGGGCTGACCGGAACGAAGTATGGATGCGGAACAGGATTCTGCGGGGCATGCACTGTTCTGATAAACAAGGAACCCTCCAGGTCGTGCTCGCTCCCGGTAAGCGATGTTGCCGGAAAGGATGTCATTACGATTGAAGGCCTCGCCCGTGGTGGAAAACTACACCCTGTTCAGCAGGCTTTTGTCGACCATGATGCTTTGCAGTGCGGTTTCTGCACTCCGGGGATGATACTTACAGCTGCCGGAATGCTATTGAAAAATCCGTCGCTGACCCGTCAGGATATAATTGACGGACTTGAAGACAACCTGTGCCGGTGCGGTGCGCACACAAGAATAATTGATGCAGTGGAAACAGCAGCCAGACAAATGAAAGGAGGGAAGTAACCATGAAAAAAAGTGACACAACTGAAAAAATCAATTCCGGAAATGAGAATAATTCAGGAATGAAAAGAAGGAACTTTGTTAAATTACTGGGTGGTGGAATTTTTGTTTTCATCCAGCCATGGAACGTTCTTGATATCTTTGGTGCAGCACCGCCTCAGCAAAGAAGCCTGCCAAAGGATTACAATGCTTTTCTCCAGATTGCCGAGGATGGAACTGTTAAATGCTTCACAGGCAAGATCGAGATGGGTCAGGGACCTATAACCTCTCTGCCCCAGATGATGGCAGATGAATTGAACGTTCCTCTTGAAAAGATTAAAATAATAATGGGCGATACTGAATTGTGCCCATGGGATGCAGGAACCTGGGGATCGCAAACAACCCAGACCTTCGGGCCGGCAATGAGAGCCGCAGCGGCTGAGGCCAGAGGTGTACTTACTGAACTCGCTGCGGAAAGATTAAAGATTCCTGCTTCTCAGCTTGAAGTAAGGAATGGATTTGTTGAGGATACAAAAAATCCAAAAAACAGAGTCAGTTACGGTCAGCTGGCAAAAGGCAAAAGGATCGAAAGATTCCTTGAAGCAAAACCATCAGTTGAGGATTATACAAAATTCACCTATGTCGGTAAATCTTATAAGCACAGTGATGCCACTGTCAAGGTGACCGGACAGGCTAAATACGCCGGAGATATCCGGCTGCCGGGGATGGTTTTTGCCAGGATCCTGAGACCGCCATCACATGGTGCGAAGCTTTCGTCAGTTGACGTGTCGGGAGCAGAGGCTGTTAAGGGAACACAGGTTGTCCGTGACGGGGATTTTATTGCAGTCGTAAATGAAAACCGCGACAGGGCCGATGAAGCTGTTGCTAAAATAAAGGCCGAGTATACCTTCAATGAACTGAAAGTAAACGATAAAAATTTGTTCGACCGTATGGTGGGAGCTGATTCAAGAATGAACGTAGTAAGAACCAACGGCGATCTGGAAGAAGGCAGCAAGCTTTCTGAAAAGATCTTTGAATCAGAATTTCATGATCCTTACGTTGCTCATGCACCTATTGAAACTCATACTGCCCTCGCACGGTTTGAAGGCGATAAGCTGACAGTATGGGCCGCCACTCAATCCCCTTTTGGATTACAGGACGGGCTTGTCCGACAGCTCGGAATGCCCCTGGAGAAAGTAAGGGTGATAACTCCTTTCGTGGGTGGAGGATTCGGAGGCAAATCAATGTATCAGCAGGGGGTAGAGGCCGCCAGGATCGCAAAGCTGACCGGGAAACCTGTAATGCTTGAGTGGACCCGCGAAGAAGAATTCTTTTATGATATTTTTCATCCGGCCGGTGTGTTCAGGATTAAATCAGGTATCGATAAAGATGGCCTTATAAAGCTTTGGGATTATAATTTGTATTACAGTGGCACCAGGGGATCAGATACAATTTACGATGTTCCCCATGCAAGGACGACAAACTACAGTCAGGTCAAGGATTCAGTTGCCATCCACCCGTTCGGAACAGGCGCCTGGAGGGCACCGAATAATAACTCGAATACATTTGCAAGGGAGTCACAGATTGATATTATGGCTACAGAGGCTGGGATCGATCCGCTTGAGTTCCGGCTGAAGAACCTGAAGGATGAAAAAATGATTGCCTGCTGGAAAGCTGTGGCTGATAAATTCGGTTATGTGGCTGCTAAAACACCATCCGGAAAGGGGATCGGCCTTGCCTGCGGGACCGATGCAGGAACATGGGTGGCAATGATTGTTGAAGTCAAAGTCGAAAAAAATACCGGGAAAACCAGTGTTGTGCGCGTTGCATGCGCCCAGGATATGGGCTTATGTGTGAACCCGCAGGGGGCACTTATTCAGATGGAAGGTTGCATCCAGATGGGACTTGGTTACTCCCTTACTGAGGAGATCCAGTTTGAGGGAGGGAATATTAAAAACCGCAATTTCGACACCTATGAAATTCCTCGTTTTTCCTGGACCCCAAAGATGGATTGTGTCATTCTCGACAGAAAAGATATGCCTCCGAAGGGAGGCGGAGAACCTGCAATCATTACAGTAGGGGCAGCAATTGCAAATGCGATTTTTGATGCCACGGGCGCAAGGATGTATCGTTTGCCGATGACTCCGGCAAGGGTGCTGGAAGCAATTAAAAAGGCGTAAAGGCGTCGGGCGTCGGGCGATCGGTCCGCTAGCGCGGATTTGTAATCCGTGCTTGTAATTGGCACGGATTACGCTTCGCTAAATCCGCGCCAGCGGTCGGATGACCTGTCGCCCG
>DAIUKI010000374.1:0-3308 GCA_036848255.1 Bacteroidales bacterium
TCCTGCTTCTCATCGTAATAGGTTCAGGTTTGCTGATGATGCCCAAAGCTCACTCAGGGCATTTATCATACATCGACTCACTGTTTACCTCCGTCAGTGCCGTCTGTGTTACAGGACTGGTGGTTGTTGATACTGAAACAGCATTCACTATACTGGGGAAAATCATTATCATGTTCCTAATTCAGATCGGAGGTCTTGGCATTATGACTTTCACAGGATTCTTCAGCTTTATTTTTGCCTCAGGCTCATCGTTTCGGAATAACTTAGTGCTTAAAGAGCTTTTTTCGTCAGAAACAATGAATAATCTGTTCAGGTTGCTGGCCAAAATAATCATGATCACATTACTCACAGAGGCAATAGGAGCCCTGATCATTTACAGTAGCCTTGACATTGGATCCAGGGATAGACTTTTGTTTTCTGTTTTCCATTCTGTTTCAGCATTCTGTAATGCCGGCTTCTCAACATTATCAGGAAACCTGTATACGGCGGATATCAGGTATAACACCACACTTCAGCTTTCAGTAGCGATACTAATAATTCTTGGGGGAATAGGATTCCCTGTCCTGGTAAGCGTATATGCCAATTTTAAACACCTGATTGCAACAATAATAAGGAAATTGAGGGGTAAACAGAGACCTGTCAAACCAGTGAAAAAAAATGTCGCAGTAAGTATAGTGTTGTTTATGACCTTTATACTGATATTAACCGGTACGCTCCTTTATTATCTTTTTGAATCTGAAAAAAGTCTGAACGGCATGGATAATATCCGGAAGATAATTATATCGTTCTTTGCAAGCGTAAGTGCAAGAACGGCTGGATTTAATATAACCGAGATAACTTTATGGAGTTACCCTACAATATTTATGATGATTTTCCTTATGTGGATCGGTGCGTCACCCGGATCGACCGGAGGAGGAATAAAAACCACCACCTTTGCTCTTGCTTTAAGGACTTCCTGGAATTTTATAAGAGGTAAGGAACAACTTAGAATTGGTAACAGAGAAATAAGTAACAGTACCATTACAAGAGTGTTATCCATAATCTTCCTTTCCCTTATTCTGATAGGCGCTGGCTTTTTTAGCCTTCTAATATCAGAACCTGGTAAAGATCCTGTGAAACTGTTGTTTGAATGTTTTTCGGCATATGCCACAGCAGGTCTTAGCATAGTCAATTCAACGACTTTAACATCAGCAGGAAAGATTGTTGATATGATTCTGATGTTTGTTGGCAGGGTAGGTCCCCTTACGCTGCTCACAGGTTTTCTGTTGTCATCCCGGAAAAGATATTCAAGATATCCTGAAGTTGAAATTGTAATAAATTAAATATAATCAGGAATGAAATACATTGTAATCGGATTGGGCCATTTCGGATCTAAGCTTGCTTCGCACCTGACCAACATGGGACATGAAGTGATAGGTATTGATAGTCATTACGAACGGGTGGATGAGCTTAAAGACTTAATTACAACAGTAATGAAATTAGATTCAACAAATCTCAATTCCATTAAATCCCTTCCGCTGGATGATACTGACGCTATTATTGTTGCAATAGGAGATGATGTAGGGGCATCAGTGCTTACATGCTCGATCCTGAAGAACCTGAAAGTTAAAAGGATAATTGGAAGAGCAATACATCAGGAACATCTGAATATCCTGAACCAGATCGGCATTGAGGAAGTGGTTGTGCCTCTTGAGGATTCAGCGATGCTTGTCGCATCAATGCTGCAGTTAAAGAATACTCTAAGGCTGACTGAACTTAATGATGATTATGCCCTTGCAGAGATAATTATGCCATCAAAATATGCCGGACATGCACTTGAAACTGTCAATCTGGGTGAAAGATTCAATCTGAAACTTGTTGCCGTTAAAATTGCTCCGAAAGAGGGACAGCTTACATCAATATTCAGGAAGAATTTTAAAGTTGATATGTCATATGATCCCCTTGCGCCCCTTGGTGAAAAAGATATTCTTGTTCTCGCAGGGAGGATAGCTGATATAAAGAGATTCACAGAAGACTGAGATTTAAGGATTGAATTCATATGACAAATTATATCATTCTGGTTCTTTGCGTGATAGTAATCCTGTCCTATATTTTTGATATATCCGGCAGATATTCAAAGATCCCGGGAGTCATATTGCTGATCCTCCTTGGAATTGCCCTCCAGGTAATTGTCGAGCCATTGAATCTGAAGATTCCGAACCTTCAGCCGATCCTGCCGGTGATCGGGACCATTGGTCTGATACTGATTGTTCTGGAGGCAAGCCTTGACCTGAAGCTTGAAAGGAGAAAAAAGGGACTGATAATGAAATCTATCTCTTCAGCATTTTTCCTTTTTGCTGTATTTACTGCAGGGCTAACTTACATTCTGACAGAATTCTCCGGTTATTATATCCGCGATTCGATTCTTAATGCGATCCCTCTTGGGATAATAAGCAGTGCCGTGGCCATTTCCTCCGCAATGCATCTTAATACACAGGAAAAGGAATTCATAACTTATGAAAGTTCTTTCTCGGATATTATTGGGATCATTATTTTTGATTTTATACTTCTCAGCCACGGAACAATCGGACAGGACATTCTTGACCTGGGAATAAAAAGCCTTATTACAATACCGGTGGCACTTGTCACGACATTAATCCTGGCAAACCTGCTGCACAGGATCACATACCATGTAAACTATGTCATAATAATGACCTCAATCGTACTGGTGTATACACTTGCGAAACTTTATCACCTCCCTGGCTTACTCCTTGTTTTGATATTCGGTCTGGTTCTCTCAAACAATCATTTTCTTGAGAACAAGAGAGTAGAGAAATATGTTGATTTTGTTAAGTTCAGAAGCGATATTAAATCCTTCAGGATTATCCTTACAGAGTTAACTTTTATTGTCAGATCCTTCTTCTTTATTATGTTCGGATTCTATGCAAAGATTGATGGATTGCTCGACCTGAACAATCTTTTAATCGGAGCCGCAATCACAGCAGGAATTTTCCTGATCAGACTGTTATTCTTCAGGATGGTAATCAATACAAAACTGATCCCATTGCTCTTCTTCGCCCCGCGAGGACTTATAACAATACTGCTGTTCATAAGTATACCTGCAGAATCAAGAATACTACCCATAAACGAGGAAGTGATAACGATTGTTATTTTCTTCACAATTTTCATAATGATGATTGGAAATATGCTTTCCAAAAAAGAAGAATTGCCTGAAGATAAAAAGGGGTCAAAGGAAGTGGCACTGAAGGAATATTAACAATTAAAAGTTATTTTTATACTTTCACCAGGCTTATAATCCTGAAGTAATT
>DAIUKI010000375.1:0-1093 GCA_036848255.1 Bacteroidales bacterium
CAATATTCTGTCGATATCATTGTAGTCAAGAAGATCGGCGGTCCTGTTAAAAAATCCCGAAGAGCAGATCTTATCAGAAATCTTTCCGGTTATCTCATCCTTTGAAAGATCGAGGAATGCCACCCCGGCGTTTTTAACGTCGGTACTTACAACATACCCGAATAACAATATCTGGGCAGCCGGAATGCCGAAGAGGATTATCATTGTCCGGTAATCCCTGAAAATATGGAGGAACTCTTTTTTTACAAATCCAAGGAAACGTTTCATTTACTTAATTTTATGGGGGATGGGGGGCCTGGCAATTTTCACAAACACCTCCTCCACCGATTCTGCATTATATTGTATTTTAAGATTTGCAGGAGTATCAAGGGCCACTATTCTGCCCTCGCTCATTATTGAAATCCGGTCGCAATATTCAGCTTCATCCATATAGTGGGTTGTTACAAAAACAGTGATTCCCCTTGCAGCTGTTTCATAAATCATCTCCCAGAACTGCCTGCGGGTGATCGGATCGACTCCCCCGGTTGGTTCGTCGAGGAAAACTATCTCAGGCTCGTGCAGGACCGCAACGGAAAAGGCAAGCTTCTGTTTTAGCCCCAGCGGGAGTGAAGCAATCAGCTTGTTCCCATAGGCTTCAAAGTCGAGTTTTTCAAAAATCGAACTTGTTCTCTCCTTTATCAGTTGCTTGCTCATCCCATAGATCCCTCCGTATAACATGATGTTTTCCCTTGCCGTAAGGTCATCGTAAAGCGAGAATTTCTGGCACATATAGCCGATTACCCGTTTTATCTTCTCAGGCTGCCGCGAAGCGCTGAATCCTGCTACTACAGCATCCCCGGAAGTCGGGACCGACAAACCGGAGAGGATCCTGATAGCTGTCGTTTTACCTGCACCATTTGCTCCGAGAAATCCGAATATCTCACCTTTAAAAACCTCAAAATTAAGGTTGTCATTGGCGGTGAAGTTTCCGAATTTCTTTACAAGATTAGTGACTGATATTGCTATTTTGTTTGTCATAATGTTTAACCCACAGGAGGGGATCCATTTAGTATTGCCGCTAGGTCCGCTGGCGCGGATTTGTAATCCGTGCCTG
>DAIUKI010000375.1:1193-3306 GCA_036848255.1 Bacteroidales bacterium
GCCTGATTGCTTCGGTCTTCATTCTTTGAATAACCCACCCCTCCCCCTCCCAGGGGAGCCGTGGTTACCTGTCTCAACGCCATCACGACTCCATCAGCTCCAGAAACCTGTCCTCAATTCCTGCCTGCGACTCTTCAATCCTCACATTTTCCACCCCTTCTGATTTAAGGAAACTGAGCAGCGAATCATCATATACATCATTTTTGAAGGTCGTATGAACCGAGTCTCCAAAAGGATATGCAGTAATTGTTCCCGCATATTTCCTCAGCGAAAGAATCAACCTGTACTTGTCCGGAGCCCTGACCTCGAACAGTTTTCTCCTGAATCCTTCCCTTATCTTCTCAGGCTGATCGACTGAAAGAATTTTACCCCCCTGAATCAGGGCAACCCTGTCGCACCTCATCGCCTCGTCCATATAGGGTGTTGAAACCAGTATGGTTATGTTGTGCTTTCCAAGTTTTCTGAGCATCTCCCAGAATTCCGCCCGGGAAACTGCATCCACGCCCGTAGTTGGTTCATCAAGGACAAGCAGTTCAGGTTTATGAATAAGGGCGCATGATAAGGCAAGTTTTTGCTTCATGCCTCCTGAAAGCTTGCCGGCAAGCCTTTTTCTGAATGGTTCGATGTGTGAATAAATATCAGAGATAAGATCATAATTCTCGCTTATGGTGGTCCCAAAAACCGTAGCATAGAATTCAAGGTTCTCTTCAACGGTAAGGTCCTGGTAAAGGCTGAACCGCCCCGGCATATATCCGATATTTTTCCGCAGTTCCCTGAATCCCATCCTGCAATCGAGCCCCAGAACCTTCAGCTCGCCTTCATCAGGAAGGAGAAGGGTTGATATGATCCTGAAGAGTGTGGTTTTCCCTGCCCCATCGGGTCCTATAAATCCGAATACTTCACCTTCAGTAACCGAAAATGATATATCCTTCAAAGCCTGAGTCGCTTCAAATATTTTGCTGATGCCCGATGCCTTGATTATTTCATTCATATTCTTGTTTTTCTCAGTGGATCTCTGTGTAACCAATATTATAAAGAACTTACACAGAGAGACACTGAGTATCTCAAAGTTCCACAGAGGTTAATTAGTAGCGACATTCCCAATTAAAATATAGCTTCTCCGGGCATTCCTGATTTTATTGACCCGTCATTAATAACATCGATTGTGACGGCATAAACAAAAGTGACCCTTTCCTCTTTTGTCTGAATAATCTTTGGCGTGAATTCAGCCTTACCCGAGATATAGCTTACCTTCCCTGTAAACGTCGAATAATCCTTTTTCCCCTTATCAATTCTTACCGTAACCTCCTGACCTGTCTTTATATCTGTCAGCTGAGCACCGCTGACATACGCCTTCAGTTTAATTACCGAAAGATCGGCAATCTTTGCCAGCGGCTTTCCTGCCGCAGCCATTTCGCCGGCTTCAGAATACTTTTCAATCAGGGTGCCTTTAAGGGGACTCCTGACATAACTGCGGGAAAGCTGTTCATTCAGGGTTGCCTTCCTGGATTCAAAAAGTAAAAGCTCTGCTGCGACTGACGCTTTCTGAGTGTTATTCGCGGCGATCTGCTTCTCCAGTACAGCCACCTGCCCGGAAAGATCGTCGTACTGCTTTTGTGTTGCAGCATCATCTTTGAGCATATTCCGGATCCTGGCTATGTTAACATTCAGATTCTCTATCTGCTGGGCAAGAATATTATTCTGGGAAGTTATTGAGCTGATCCGTGTCCTGACTCCTTTCATGCCTGCGTCTATCTCATTTTTCTGAAGATGGAAAAGTGTTGTGTCGATGATTGCAATTTCAGAGCCCTTGTCAATTTCTGTTCCTTCGGTGATGTCAAATTTAAGTATGCGGCCGCTGGTCTCAGCAGAGACTATAACTTCGGTGGCTTCAAAGTTGCCATAGGCATCAGCCTGGTCAGAATTATTGTTACATGCAGTTATCAGAACTGCCGGAATGATTAGAAACAGGTTGATTTTCATATTGATATGTGGTATAATTATTCGATTTTTTAATTCGCCCCTGCCCCGTAAGTGGGTGGGGGGTCATTCGTTACTCTGGCGCGGATTTGGCTTCGCCGAGCTCGTCCTGCTGAAGCAGGACTCGGTTGTA
>DAIUKI010000376.1:0-3300 GCA_036848255.1 Bacteroidales bacterium
GGCAGAAGTAGGCTTTTCAATGGCCAAAGATATGAATGCTGAAGTTACATTACTTCATGTTATATCTGATCCGGTGTATTATTCTGCAGTATTAGAATATTCTCCCATAAAGGGACATACCGATTCCATGGGAGTGGATCCATTGCAATTTGATATTGTTGATAGACTGCAAAAAGTGTCTCAACATTTTCTGGATAAATCAAAACTCCACCTCGGTGATGAAACCATTCAAACTTTATTAATAGAAGGTGATTCCGCCGAATCTATATTGAAGGCTGCAAAAGACTTGCATGCAGATATTATTGTTATGGGTTCTCACAGCCGCAAATGGTTGGAAAATATAGTCATGGGAAGTGTTACGGAAAAAGTTTTGCATCACACGATTACACCGATATTCATCATTCCTACTAAAAAACGCAATTAATATGAACTTGGATATTACTTCCGAAAAATACAAAGGATTAACCACAAACCAGGCTAAGGAAAAGTTACGTACCGAAGGGTATAACAAACTTCCTTCTTCAAAACCTAAAAATCTTTTCTCCATTGCATTGGGGGTGGTCAAAGAGCCTATGTTTATACTTTTAGTTGCGTGTGGTACTTTGTATTTGGTGCTGGGTGATATGCAGGAAGGGTTAATGCTTCTGGGGCTTGTTTTCGTAATCATGGGTATCGAATTCTTTCAGGAAAAGAAGACCGAAAAAGCACTCGATGCATTAAAAGATATGGCAAGTTCGAGGGCTTTGGTAATCAGGGACGGAGTGGAAACAAGAATCGCGGGTTTTGAAGTAGTAACCGACGATATTATGGTGTTGCAGGAAGGCGACAGGGTTTCGGCAGATGCTGCCGTATTAGATTCGGTTAATTTACTGGCCGATGAATCATTACTTACAGGAGAATCAGTACCCGTTAGGAAAAACGATTGGGATGGGGTTGAAAAAAACATTCAGCCAGGTGGCGACGATTTGCCTTTCGTTTATTCCGGCTCCATGATTGTTCAGGGCAACGGCATCGCAAGGATAACTGGCATAGGGATCAATACCGAAATTGGAAAAATTGGCAAAGCACTGGAGGGAGTAAAAGAAGAACCCACCAAACTAAAACAGGAAATGGGATCGCTGGTGAAAAAACTTACGATTATTGCCGCTGTACTCTGTGTTCTGGTAATAATTGGTTACACACTTACCCGCGGAAGTCTGGTTAATGGGTTATTGGCAGGAATAACACTGGCTATGGCTATGTTACCTGAAGAATTTCCGGTAATTCTCACTATATTTATGGCTCTTGGGGCATGGAGAATGTCACAAAAGAAAGTTTTAACGCGTAAACCGTCAGCAATAGAAACACTTGGAACAGCAACAGTGCTTTGTACTGACAAAACAGGCACGCTTACCCAAAATAAAATGACTGTTACAAGTCTCTATAACGGGAAGGATCATCTGACTGTTGCAAAAACCAATGAGCTTAATTCGGAATTTCATGAAATAATTGAGTATGGCATTCTTTCAAGTCAGACCAATCCTTTTGATCCCATGGAAAAAGCCATCACCAGTATGGGCGATTTATACCTGAGAGGAACCGAACATATCCATAAGAATTGGGAAATGATCAAAGAGTACCCACTTTCCAAAGAATTACTGGCGATGTCGCGGGTTTTTTCGTTTAAAGATACACAGGAAAAAATTATTGCAACGAAAGGAGCTCCTGAAGCCATTTTTGAACTGTGCCATTTAGATGAAAAGAACAAAAAACGTCTGTCACAGGCTGTTGAAGAGTTAGCCGCAAGCGGATTGAGAGTGCTGGGCGTGGCTAAAGCAAAAATTAATGCAAAAGGTTTGCCGGAAATTCAGCACGATTTTAAGTTTGATTTTATTGGTTTAATAGGACTGTCAGATCCAATCCGCAAAAATGTTAAAAAAGCTGTAAGCGAATGCTTTAAAGCCGGTATCAGGGTAATTATGATTACAGGTGATTACCCGGTAACAGCCAAAAGTATAGCCCACGAGATAGGCCTTGAAAATCCTGATATGTGCATTACCGGTGATGAATTGCAGGCAATGACGGATAAGGAATTATGCAAAAAAATTAAGACAATTAACGTTTTTGCCAGAGTTGTCCCGGAACAAAAACTTAAAATCGTAAATGCATTAAAGAAAAACAAAGAAATTGTTGCCATGACGGGAGATGGAATCAATGATGCCCCAGCACTTAAAGCGGCTAATATTGGAATTGCAATGGGAAAGAAGGGAACAGATGTCGCCAGGGAAGCTTCTTCTCTGGTACTTATGGACGATAACTTTTCATCCATTGTAGGAGCCATAAAAATGGGAAGGCGCATATTTGATAACCTCCAAAAAGCTTTTGGATACACATTCGCGATCCATGTACCCATTGCCGGATTAGCGTTAATCCCGATATTATTGGGTAATTTCCCGCTGATTCTATGGCCTGTGCATATTGTTTTCATGGAATTAATCATCGACCCGGCATGTTCCATCATATTTGAAGCCGAAAAAGAAGAGATAAACATAATGAACCGGCCGCCAAAGAGAATAGATGAACCCTTTTTTGGAGCCAAAAAAATTCTGTTCAGTTGTATGCAGGGGGTAGGTATCCTTATATTAACACTCACTGTTTACCTCGAAGGTCTGCACTTCGGGTATGAAGATAAAGAAGTACGGGCAATGGCATTTATCACCTTAATTGTTTCAAACATCGCGGTTATTTTAACGAACCGGTCATGGACCGACAATATATTTAAGATTATAGTAACTCCCAATAAAGCCGTATTATGGATTGTAGGTGGGGCAATTTTCTTTCTGGCACTGATTTTAAATATTCCGTTTTTTCTGGATTTATTCCAGTTCCAAAAACTTACATTGATCAATATCGGTATCTGTAGTTTAATGGGATTAACAACCATCGTTTGGTTTGAAATATATAAATTGTTTAAACTGCGTAAACATGTATCGCTTTAAAGCCCAAAGAAAAACTTAAAAGACCTAACCCACTCGAAAATGTGTGAATGATGTAACTTTTTTCTAAAATTGTGTAATACTTATCGTTAAAAGGGTGTTCATTTTTACAATATAATAATTCATTCACAATTTAAATAAAAATTAAGAATGGAAAAAAATAAAAATGACCAACGCAGTCAGCAATCTGATTGCAAGTCGAATCAACCATCAGCAGGAAAAAAAAGAGAAGATCCACAAAGACCTCCCGGGAATCCGTTTCCAAACAAACCTGAAAAGCCTGATGAAAATCCCGACCCCATCAAGCCAAGACCAGGAGAAGACG
>DAIUKI010000377.1:0-3298 GCA_036848255.1 Bacteroidales bacterium
TGTTCCCCCGGGTTCCGTTTCAGATTCGCTTTCTCCAGATCTTTTCTCGAAAGCGATTCTACCCGATCGCCCGGATTTGCCTTTATGGACCCGCTTTCCGATGCCCTGGCAAAGTCGCGTGGGCCGAGCCTGATCCTTCCTTTAACGAATTCCGGTATATTGAACGATTCCATTAGCTTGTCATAATATGCCGGATCCTTCTGAGGCAGTACAAAGGGTTTTCCGGTAGTGTCCCACGATCCGAAATATGCAAAAAAGGGTCTTGTGCTTCTTCCATCGGTCCTTTTACTACTGAATACCAGCCACTTCCCATTCGACGACCAGGTATGGTAGCTTTCGGTTTCATCGCTGTTGATATCCATCTTCTTACTCTCTCCGTTCATCAGATCGATCAGATACAGATCGGCTTCCCGGTGCCATATGGGAAATGTCCCAAAGTCGTGAAGCGTGATTACCATGTACCGGCCATCGGGTGATATCCTTGGAAACGATGCGCTCCTGCCGTTTCCTGAGGCGTTGAATATAACTTCCGTACTGCCGAATATTCTTGTTAAAGGTTCAAACGGTTTCCGCACAATATCATATTTTGTTGCTTCAATCTCCTCCATGGTCATACCTGACTGGCTGTTGTTCTGCGGAGCACGGCAAAAATAGAGGTACTTTCCGTCAGGCGACCACGACGGGAATGTTTCAAGATACCTGGTTGTGTCTCCGTCCCTTGCATGAATTATTTCATTTTTTTCAATATCAAAAACTATCATGGCTGAAACCAGGTCAAAGACCTCAATGATCTTTTCCGGTTTTGCATAAAAAGCCTGTCTTACCTGGTTCGATGAGTAGGCAATGAACTTCCCGCCCGGATGCCATGATGGATAAGTTGCCCCACCGGGCATAGATTCCACTTTCGGATCTCTTTTGGTTATCTTTCCGCCATCCGCAAAGTAGGTTCCGCCTTTTGACCCCCTGATGTGAACCATAAATTTACCGGGATCGTACTGGTTGAAGGAGTGGCAGTTGATGCAATTCATTTCGAGATTCTGGTTGTCGACCAGCGCTTCCTCCCTGAAACCTTCCAGTGATCTCTGCATGATTCTGATGTGCGACCAGTTGTAATACCCGGGATAAATTAACCTGTATGCCAGGTATGGATCAATGGGCTCCTCAGCAACATACATTATAAACGGCTGATATTGCTCCATGTTTTTGGAGTCCTTTTGTGCTGAGAAAAGCTCAAATGTTATTTCCCCTCCCTTTGATTCCTCAACAAGCTTTCTCCAAGATTTTTCGGGGAACCGGATAATGCCGTCCGATGATTTTATATTCAGCTTGTAACCCGATGAACCGGAAGTAGCTGAAACCCTGAAATATTCCCCTGCTTCGCTGATCCTGAAATTCATGGGGGCAATATTCGGAGGGATTGTTACATCAGTGTAATCGGGTTCGATATGAGGGTTACGGGCAATTTTCGTAATCTCCCTGCCACCTTCTTTGTTGCAGCCGATGCAAAAGATCACCCCGATTAAAACTGGAAGCAATCCGTAAAATTTTCTTTCCGGTTTCATTCCTGACACTTTGCAGATATAATAGTCTCCGATGCTTTAAAGGTAGAATTAAATTTGAAATACTGATTATTCAATGATTTTTTTAACAGCGGAGTGACACAGAGTTTAAAAAATGACGCAGATTTTCTGTTCGTTTTTTTTTATATAATTTTACCTCTCCTTAACTCAATATTAAATGAAACAAACCTGTGTAATTTTATTTATTTTATGTTTCCTTGCCTCCTGCGGACAGAATAATCCGGCTATCCGTGCAGGAGGTACATCCGGAGATAAATCAATGGATTCTGTTATCAGTTTTTCGGAAGACTATTTTATGGATAAGCTTAAGGATGCCAGAGTATTTATTGATGACGATGGTTTGATAACAATCATTAATGAAATGGGGGGCTACAAGATAAACCAGCTGAAGATAGTGACCGGCATGATCGATGAAGATAATAATGAAGATGCCGTTGTACCTTTTTACTCAATAATGGGCCAATCGGTGATGGACTATTATCATATGATCCTGCTCGATTCGGCTGATACCTTTAAAGTTGTTAAAATAATGAATGACGTCTTCAATATCCATGGCATAAAAGAGAGGGAGATAATTGCCGAAGTTTCAACAGTATCTCCTGATTCCCCGGGTTTTGGCTGTGCCGAATGCAGGGAAGTTGTGAAATACAGATACATTAATGGCGACCTTGTAAAAGCAGAATAAAAAAAGGGGCTCTTTCGAGCCCCTTTTTATTAAGTCGTAATATTAATTATTACAAATAATCAGGATTCTGGACTATAACACCGTTCTGCAGGTCAATCTGACCCTGTGGTACAGGCATGTACTTGTCCTTGTTATCGAAGCTTGCACCCTGCATGAATGGTCTGATTCTCAGGTCACCCTGCTGGAAAGCATTCAGGGTGGCAGCCATATCGACTCTCATACCGGCAGGAAGTTCATCCCAGCGCCTGAGGTCAAAGAAACGTCTGCCTTCTGTTGCAAACTCAAGTCTCTGTTCCCATTGAACAGCTCTCATTGCCTTCTCCTTTGTATCCATATCAGCTACAGAATAAAGGCCAATCTTGTAATTTGCAGCCGGCTGGGTTAAGTCAACGTCGCCCGGGGCGCCCCATGGATAGACCGATGCAGGAAGAGTAGTTATATTAACTTTGCCCATTACAACCTGATTGTCAGCCCTGTCGCGTATCTGGTTCACATAGTTGCGGGCTGTCGGGAAATCACCTTCAAATGCTGCAACCTCGGCCCTCCAGAGGAGGATATGTGTATACCTTATATACCGGAAGTTATTAGCATTGATCCCGGTCTGCCATCCTGTAGTTGTGGACAGAGTGTTACGCTCCGACTTTTTGAAGAATACTTTTGGTACCGGGAGATAGGGACCGCCTTCTGATTGTTTGCGAATCCAGTTGCTGCCACGGTTGATACCCCAGTCCTTGTACGGGATTCCCCTGCGGCTCACCGTCCAGTCAAGGCGCGGGTCAACTTCGTCAGTAAATGGAACAAAAGGCTGATCGGAAGATATTCCCTGGTCGTTTTTAAGGTCCACGTTGTTGAAAGTGTCGAACATAGGTAAACCGTTAGCATCAACCTTATAGGCATTGACAAGGTTCTGTGATGGCTGGTGAAAACCGCAGCACATACCTATGTCACCACCGTGAGGCCAGTTGAGACCTATTCCCATCTCAGCATTAAGTGATTCGTTAATGTCATTGACGTTTGCCTGGATCTCGAAGAT
>DAIUKI010000378.1:0-3297 GCA_036848255.1 Bacteroidales bacterium
GGTATGAACTCCTCAGGGACGAGATGCTGTTTTTCAATATGGGAGAACACCTCAGTGCCGGTTATGCAACAGTTCCTCCGGTAACCGGGTTACTTGCATTATTAATGAATAAGATTTTTGGATTCTCTGTTTTCGGGATCAGATTCTTCCCTGCACTTATGGGAACAGTATCAGTTTACATAATTGCCTCGATTGTAAGAGAACTTGGAGGCGGGATTACCGCGCTTTGTTTGACTGCTTCATCTTACCTGCTTGCTCCCGGTTTCCTGATCGTCAATACTCTCTTCACACCTAATGCCGCTGAGGAACTGGTATGGCTGCTGGCAACCTGGAGCATCTTCAGAATGGTCAGGAGCGGAAACCCCCGAATGTGGATATCAATAAGTATAGTAACTGGCATAGGTTTTCTTAATAAATACTCTGTTCTTTTCCTGATTGCAGGGTTCCTGATAGCTCTTCTTTTTACCGGAAACAGGAAATTACTGGCATCCAAGTACTTTTTTTACTCACTTATCATAGGGCTGGTTATAATCAGTCCGAATATAGTGTGGCAATACACACACGGCTGGCCGGTTATTATTCACATGAGTGAACTGAGGAGCAGTCAGCTTGACCTGATGGGTTATCTTTCGTTTCCGGTTTCACTTTTTAGCTTCTGTCAGGGATCTGTAATTATCTGGCTCACCGGACTGATTGCGTTGCTGTTTTTTCGTTATGAGAGGGAATTTCGTTATCTGGGAGTAGCATCGGTGACAATACTTCTTCTTTTTCTGATTGGAAAGGGGAAAGGATATTATGCACTTGGAGCTATTCCTTTCCTGCTGGCATACGGTGGATATGTTTTTGAAAAGTATTTCACCGGACAACTAAGAATTGTAAGATATTCTTTTTTCTCTATTTCACTTCTGATGTCAGTTGCTGCGATGCCGTCGGGTCTGCCTGTTATGTCGTACGAGAATTACGGCAGGTATATCGAGAAAACCCGCCGGTTTATAGTCCACCCGCTTCTTGAATGGGACGATGGTACAAAACACGATTTTTCTCAGGCATGGGCCGATATGACAGGCTGGAAAGAGCTTGCAGGATACGTCGCAAGGGCGTATTACTCCCTCTCAGAAGAGGAGAAAAAGAACTGCATTATTTTTGGTGAAAGAAATTACGGATATGCCGGTGCAGTATATTTTTA
Organism: Bacteroidales bacterium; assembly: GCA_036848255.1. Lineage (GTDB taxonomy): Bacteria > Bacteroidota > Bacteroidia > Bacteroidales > VadinHA17 > LD21. Next base: position 1,187 of record DAIUKI010000378.1, read on the forward strand.
CGGGAAAGAATATGATCTGCCCGAGGCAATTACATTTCACGAAAGTTATGTTTTCTGGGCCCCGGACACCATCCCCAACGGACCTATTATTTATATAAACAGGGATATTAGCGATTTAGAGAAGTATTTCGGTAATATCAGTGTAGTGGGTAGCGTCGACAAAAGGTTTTTCCGCGAGAAAGGCCTGAAAGTATTCCTATGCAGACAGCCCATTGCTGATGTTGGTGCAGTATATAAAGAACTTGCCCGCAGTGAGAAGAGCAAATATCGGAGGTAAATTCTCCACTTCCAGGTATGGCTTCCTATTCTTAATATCTTTGAGCCTCCAGTCTGCCGGTCAGATGAAAAGCCAAAACTGGAATGTTACCAGCAGGATCTTCATGGATTGTTTCCTGAGGCAACAGGGGATTTTGAATGGTTTATAGAAAAGCAGGTAGAGGAATTATTAACCAATTATGGAAAAATCGATCTGATCTGGTTCGATCAGTATCGAAACCGTTATACGGATAAGTACTGGCAACAGCTTAAATCACTTGTTCACAGGCTGCAGCCTGAATGTATCGTCATTGCAAATAATTCAAAGAAATACGAAGAGACGGATATAACAGGTTACGAATATCCTTACCTGAAAGAAGCATTCCCCGGGACAGAACTTCCTCCTGAAGGAAACCGGAATGCTTCGGAGGTTTGCGATTATCTTGACCAAAGAGGCTGGTTCTGGCATCCCGGCACCGAAAAGATACAGGAAGTAAATGATGTGGTAGACAGGCTGGTACTCTGCAACTCCAGGAAATCAAATTATCTGCTGAATGTACCACCTGATACCAGTGGCCTTCTTCCCGACATCTATATTAAAACACTGAGATTAATAGGTGAAAATCGGAAAAATCCCGCAAAGGTCTTGTAAGTCATCCTACATTTGGGGAACTACAAAATTTCCTTCTCGATTATTCGGGTAAAATAGCGCATGGAGGTGGAGTGATAGGTGATGCGAACTATACAGGAATTAAAGACAGTTTATAGGTTGTTCATTAAGCTTCGCCAAATCAGGTATTGACGGCAGGCAGGATGAGAGGACTCTGACCGATCCCGGATATTTTGAGAACATGACCGATCCCAAAGCTGTTGACAGTTTTTTATGGCCACGGCCAAAGGAACATCTCGACCTTAAGCAATCTCTTGAGAATGCTAAAAAAATCCCTGAAAAATATATAAGAATGGGAATAATGTGGTCAGCCCATTTTCAGGATGCTTGTTCTGCTTTCGGGATGGAGAATGCATTGACGACCTTGGTCACATATCCGGAAATGTTTACGGCTGTAATCAACCGGATCACCGATTTCTATCTTGAAGTCAATGAGCTTTTCTATAATGCCACAAAAGGATATCTTAATGCTATTCTGATATATGATTGTCATGATTTTAAGCAGGCTTTCCTATTTCAAGCATAATACATAAAAAAGGGATCAGTAAAATGATAAATACAATAACAAAGCAATCCAGTTGGATCAACTGCATCAAATCATAGTTCCATGGATGAACCATTGTAATAATAACTCTGATAAGCCAGGCAAAGGTCAGAAACCCGTAAAATGAAAAGCTGACAATTTCTTTTGCCAGTATCTTTTTACGGAAGATAAAAAGGAGTACACTGTTTCCGGATAGAAAGAGTGAAAAGAAAAAGTTAATCCAGTCAACAGATACAATTATTTCTCTGGGAGCTGACGGAATATAACTATACCAGTTGTATTGATAAGGAATGAAAAAATGCCAGAGGCCAAATGCTCCGCTGAATATCAGGCCGGTAATAAGAAATATGTTTGTAAGTTTCATATTCTAATTGATTTTTCTCTCAACAAAGGTCGGGGACATCCATATAAAAAGAATCACCCGTGTGGGTGATTTAAAAGGGTGATTTTTGTTTTAAGGAGACCTGAAGTCCTATAATAATCCCATTCCCTTTGCTTTTCCAACAGCGCCAGAACGGCTGTCAACTTCAAGTTTCAGAAAGATATTTTTCAGGTGTGTTTTAACTGTGTTTAATGAAATAAAGAGTTTTTCAGCAATTTCCCGGTTTGACAAGTCTTCAGAGATAAGCCTTAGTGTGTCCA
>DAIUKI010000379.1:0-3295 GCA_036848255.1 Bacteroidales bacterium
AAAGAAGGAATTTTCATTCACTCAGGCGGTAAATGAGATTGAGAAGATTTTATGGGAAATTGAAAATGGCGATATGGATGTCGACAGGCTCTCCGTTGAGGTTAAAAAGGCTTCAGAGCTCATTAAGCAGTGCCAAAAGAAACTGAAGTCGACAGAGGAGGATATTAATAATATTTTGAAGGATCTTGTATAAAAAAACCCGCTGAACAGGCGTCCTGCGGGTTTTTACTTTACTACCCTAAACCTAAATCCATGAAAAAAACTCATGTAACCAAATTGGTTACTACCTTTATTCGTATAACGTATTAAATATAGACAATGTTTCAATCATTCTATCATTTTTTTAAACAAAGTGAAGTTTTTTTATTAACATATTATTTCTCCACTCCAAGCACATCTTTAAATGCTTTTATAAACGTATCTTTTGGTAATGCACCCATCGCCATCTGAGGCTGACCCGTTGCCGGTACAAACAATATTGAAGGGATGCTTCGGATTCCAAAGACTGATGCTAGTTCCTGCTCTTCTTCGGTATTTACCTTATAAATATCAAGCTTCCCGTCATAATCCTTTGCAAGTTCCTCCAGGATAGGAGCCACAATTTTACACGGACCGCACCAGTCAGCGTAAAAATCTATCACACAGGGCTTGTCGCCTTCAAATTTCCATTCCTTATTTGTTTCAAAATTGAATACCTTATTAAGAAATGTCTCTTTTGTCAAATGCTCTAACATATGTTTTGATTTAAATTAATAATCTTTAGCAGTTGAAGTCTATTCAATTACCAATCTTTGTACCAATATATCACACAAGCTTCTTTTGTTTTAAAAATAGTTAATAATTGTAACTTTGTCATGAATATTTAACAAATTGTCACATCTACATATGAATATATGTCTAAATGACAAGATTTTTAATCTCCTCTCCGATGTCGTTTCATCGGAAAACGTCAGGGCCTGGCTGATTGGAGGTTTTGTCAGGGATTATCTGCTCAAAAGGGACAATCCTGATAAAGATATTGATATAGTGGTAGTTGGGAGCGGAATTGACATTGCAAGAAAGGCTGCGAAAAAGATGGGACCCAATATTAAGGTATCAGTTTTCAAGAATTTCGGAACAGCGATGTTCAGGTACAATGACTATGATATTGAATTTGTGGGTGCAAGAAAAGAATCATATAACCGTGGTTCGAGAAAACCTGTTGTGGAAACCGGTTCACTTGAGGATGATCAGAAAAGAAGGGATTTTACAATTAATGCGCTTGCGGTCAGCCTGAACAGGGATACATTCGGTGAAATGCTTGATCCGTTTAACGGGATTGCTGACCTTAATGAAAAAATCATCCGGACCCCGATGGATCCAGATATCACCTTTTCAGATGATCCTTTGAGAATGATGAGAGGAATAAGGTTTGCGGTCCAGCTGAATTTCACCATTGAGGAAAAAACATTCAGCTCAATCACTGCCAATGCTGAGAGGATAAGTATTGTGTCGCAGGAGAGAATAATTGATGAACTGAATAAAATAATAATGTGCGATAATCCATCCAGGGGATTCATCCTGCTTGAAAAATCAGGTCTTTTGAAAATTATTTTTCCTGAGCTGGATAACCTTAAAGGGATTGAAAAGAAAGAGGGTAAAGCACATAAGGATAATTTTATCCATTCGGTAAAAGTCCTTGACAACATTAGCAGGAATACTACAGATATCTGGCTCCGGTGGGCCGCACTATTGCATGATATTGCCAAACCCGTGACAAAGAAATATGATCATGAATCAGGATGGTCGTTCCATGGGCATGAATTTATCGGGGGAAAAATGGTTCCTGATATTTTCAGGAAGCTGAAGCTTCCGTTGAATGACAAAATGAAATATGTCAAAAAGCTTGTCGACCTTCATCTGAGGCCGATCGCACTTTCGCAGGAGGTTGTCACCGATTCAGCAATCAGGCGGCTGCTGTTCGAAGCAGGCGATGACATCGATGACCTTATGATGCTTTGCGAGGCTGACATAACCTCCCGGAATGAGGCTACAAAGACCCGGCACCTCGAGAATTTCAGAATGGTAAGAAATAAGCTCAGGGAGATCGAGGAAAAGGATGCTGTCAGAAATTTCAAGTCTCCTGTCGACGGAAGCGAAATAATAAAAACATTCATGATAAGGCCCGGGAGGGAAGTAGGGATCATAAAGAACGCTATCAGGGAAGCAATTCTCGACGGAATAATACCTAATGAATACATAGCCGCCAGGAAGCTAATGCTTGATAAGGGACAGGAACTTGGACTTTCCGCACACGAAATATCACCTGATACCCAGGTCGAGTAGAACAGGCAGGTGATCGCTGAATCCTCCCTGATACTTATATCCCCGGTAGGTTGACCAGGTTGCTAATCCGGGATATTTCGGATCATTTCGCAAAAGAAATTCGGGCTTGAAGATCCTGAAATCATTTTTATCGGTGCACAACCCTTTTCCTCTCTCCAGGAGTGAGCGTGATACAATGATCTGGTCGAGCATCTCCCAGGTTCCCATATAACGGTAAGTGCCGGAAACGCCATTAATTTTCTTGTCAGCAAGATTGATCAACTGAACCTGGCCGGCTGTACCAGGTTCAAGGAGAGATTTTATTACAGGATCATCAGGACTGCAATTAAAATCACCGAGGATTATTGCCTTTAGTTCTCCCCGTGATGCGTTGCTCAAGGAATCAACAGCCTCTCTCAGCATAAATGCTATCTCCTCCCTTAATGGTTCCCCTGCCAGCACTCCTCCCCTTCTGGATGGCCAGTGATTTAATATCATATGTATGGTATCGTCAAGAATTGCACATTTTACATAGAGAATACTTCGTGAATGAAATTCATCCCTTTTCACGTTTCGGGGTAACCACGATTTGTAATCGATTACCCTTACAAGGTCGTTCCTGAATATCATGCAGACATCAATGCCCCTTGGATCGGGAGATTCGGCATGGATAATACCATACCCGAAATTTGAAAGAGTGGTACCATAGATGAGATCTTCGAGCACTTTCCTGTTCTCAATTTCACATAACCCTACAATTGCAGGAGGATTCCACTCTCCTGCCGCAATGATTGTTTTATAAACTGAATTGATTTTTCTGATATATCTTGCTTTGTTCCACCTCATCACCCCACCGGGCAGAAACTCATTATCCTCCTTCAGGGAATCATCAACTGTATCAAACAGATTTTCAACGTTGTAAAACATTAGCCGCACAGGCAGGGAATCAACGGTTTCCTGTGGGTATGCCAATCCGGTAAAAAGAAACATC
>DAIUKI010000380.1:0-3295 GCA_036848255.1 Bacteroidales bacterium
TATTTGTGGATCGCTTGCAATGGTATCCTGCACTCAATCAAACAAGGAAAAGCAGCTTCCAAACATTGTATATATACTTGCCGATGATCTCGGATACGGTGACCTGAGCTGTTATGGCCAGCAGAAATTCTCAACTCCGAATATCGACAGGCTGGCTCAGCAGGGAATGCTCTTCAGACACCACTATACAGGCTGTACGGTCAGTGCTCCGTCACGTTCATGCCTCATGACAGGACTACATACCGGTCACACTCCAATCAGGGGAAACAAAGGATGGGAACCGGAAGGACAGTGGCCCCTGCCGGCAAAATCATTTACGGTGGCAGAAATGCTGAAAGCCAAAGGCTATACTACGGGAGCCTATGGTAAATGGGGACTTGGCTATATCGACACCGAAGGTGATCCCAATTCACAGGGATTCGATGAATTCTTCGGCTACAACTGTCAGAGCCTGGCTCACAACTATTATCCCGGATGGCTCTGGCATAATCATGAGAAAATCATTCTCAATGCGAACGACAGTTCCAAAACCGGCGCCTACAGCGCTGACCTAATCCACAAGGAAGCGCTCGGATTTATTGAAAAGAACAGGGACAAACCTTTCTTTATGTTCTATCCCACAACTATTCCTCATGCCGAGCTATTTGCAAAAGAGGAATACATGGCAATGTTCAGGGGAAAATTTCTTCCTGAAAAATCATTTAATGGAACAGATGAGGGACCCAACTTCCGGCTCGGACCTTATGGTTCACAACCTGAAGCACATGCTGCTTTTGTTGCAATGATCACGCAACTTGATGATTACGTTGGAGAGATATTATCTAAACTGGCTGAATTGGGGATCGAAGAAAACACCATAGTGATTTTTGCATCCGATAACGGGCCACACCTCGAAGCAGGCGCCGATCCTGATTATTTTAACAGCAATGGCCCGCTGAAGGGATACAAGCGTGATATGTATGAAGGTGGGATCAGAACACCCATGATCGTTAAATGGTCCGGGAAAGTGAGGCAGGGATCTGTATCTGACCATATTTCTGCTTTCTGGGATGTTATGCCCACTCTTGCAGAAATCTGCGGTTCAGTAGCTCCCGAAGGCATTGACGGTATCTCTTTTCTTCCTGAACTGCTGGACAGGAAACAAACCAGCCATGAATATCTCTACTGGGAGTTCCATGAACAGGGTGGGAAAACCGCTCTCAGGATGAGTGACTGGAAGGCTGTGAAACGCGACATTGACAAGGTTCCCCAGGGCGCAACTGAACTCTATGACCTTTCGAAAGACGAAGGTGAAACCACTGATCTCTCGGCGTCAAATCAGGAAATTGTAAAAAAAATGGAAGAACTCATGAAACAGGCACATACTCCTTCGGAGGTGTTCCCATTTGCATTTGAACTAAAATCTAAATAACTCCGTGAAACCTGTGTTAACTCTGTGAAACCCCGTGGTTAAATATTTTTACCACAAGGACACAAAGGAATTCATAAAGGAGTTAATAAATGTACTATGAAATCGACAAAGATTATTCCTGGTTTGCTTGGTTTAATATCTGCTGCAACTCCTTTCTCTAATGCCCGGTCGCCCGAAAAACCCAATATTATAATCATCTATGCCGACGATCTTGGTTATGGTGATGTCAGCTGCTATGGTGCAACGCGACTGAAAACCCCGAATATTGACAGACTTGCAAATCAGGGACTTAGATTTACGAATGCCCATTGCACGTCAGCAACGAGCACCCCTTCGCGGTATTCACTGCTAACCGGCGAGTATGCCTGGAGACGTAAAGGCACAAGTATATTACCGGGTGATGCATCAGCCATTATCCTTCCCGGAAGGATTACCCTTCCATCGATATTGAAAACTGCAGGATATTCAACAGGTGCAGTAGGAAAATGGCACCTGGGTCTTGGACCTGAAGGTGGACCCGACTGGAACAGGGAAATAAAACCTGGACCTCCCGATATCGGATTTGATTACAGCTTCATTATCCCGGCTACCGGCGACAGGGTACCCTGTGTTTTTGTTGAGAACAGAAGGATCGTTGGTCTTGATCCCTCTGATCCTGTTACAGTAAGTTATAAGGAAAAGACGGGTAATTGGCCGACAGGTAAGGAGAATCCAGAACTCCTTAAGGTACATCCAAGCCACGGTCACGACATGACAATTGTCAACGGCATAAGCCGTATCGGATACATGACAGGAGGGAAATCAGCTTTGTGGATCGATGAGGATATTGCTGATGTCATTACAGGGAAAGCTGTTGAATTCATTGAGGATAACAAGGAAAACCCGTTCTTCCTTTACTTTGCCACCCACGACATTCATGTGCCAAGGGTCCCACATCCAAGGTTTGCAGGGAAAAGTGGAATGGGACCGAGGGGAGATGCCATTCTTGAATTTGACTGGTCGGTAGGGGAAATAGTAAAAGCCGTGGAAAGGCTTAAGCTTACCAAAAACACTCTCATTATAGTAACAAGCGACAACGGTCCTGTCGTTGATGACGGATACAGGGACCAGGCTGTTGAGCTTCTCGGTTCACACAAGCCTGCCGGACCACTGCGCGGAGGAAAATACAGCGCCTTCGACGGCGGGACAAGGGTCATCTTTGTTGCGAGCTGGAAAGGTAAAATTAAGAAAGGCGTTTCAGAGGCACTTTTCAGCCAGATTGACCTGATGGCTTCATTTGCCGGGCTGACGGGAACAACAATTCCGGCAGGAGCCGGACCCGACAGCCGGAACCATCTTAGTACCCTGCTCGGAAAAACCGCAACGGGACGTGAATGGTTGGTTGAACACGCCTCAAACGGAAGACTATCATTGATAAAAGGCGATTGGAAATTCATTGAACCAGGTCCCGGGGTAAAAATCCAGGTAAATACAAATACCGAAACCGGAAATGATCCGATGCCGCAACTTTATAATCTCAGAACGGATATTGGAGAAAAGAATAATGCAGCTCCTGAAAATCAGGCTATTGTAAAAGAATTAACAGAACTCCTGGAAAAAATTAAAATCAATTAATGTGGCAGTAATTGAATTTTACAATTAGAAATTAACCACGGATTTCACGGAGTAACACGGAAGAAAAACACGGATAAATCCTGCAAAAACCAGAAGATAAAACTCCGTGCAAGTCGATGCTCCTCTGTGGAACTCTGTGAAGCAAAGAAATATGAAATTTAACCATAAATCAGCCATTGGATTTGGTGCTATCGCATTAACACCACTAACAACAGTAAATAATTCCGAAAAGTCAAATAATCCAAAGCCAAATGTCATTTTCATTCTTCT
>DAIUKI010000381.1:0-3287 GCA_036848255.1 Bacteroidales bacterium
GGTCAGGCTGAATCAATTCTTCAGGAAGAGAAGGCAGATCTTGTTCTTCTGGCAAAGGAACTGCTAAGAAATCCATATTTTGCATTTAATGCGGCAAGGGAGCTGGGTGAAGATGTGGAATGGCCTGTGCAGTATTTAAGGGCTAAGAAGACGTAAAGGCAAAACGGCATAACGGCATTGAGGCAGTTATGCAGTTATGCAGTTATGCAGTTTCTGCTTGATTCAATAATTTTAAACTAATGCATAGTTAAGCAACCGAGCCGAAGGCGAACTCGGCGAAGCCAATCCGCAATGATTCGTCACTTCATAATTAACATAACAATAATTATAAAATGAAGCCTGTTACAGTAAAGGAAATCAGCGAGGAATTACTTAACCTGGCACCCAAAGAGCTTCGTGACCTCTGTCTCCGGTTAGCAAGATTCAAAAAAGAGAACAAGGAGTTACTGACTTACCTGCTGTTTGAGGCAAGAGATGAGGCAGGTTATATCGAAAGTGTTAAAAAGGAGATTGATCTGCAGTTCGAGAAAGTAAATAGAAGGAGCTATTACTTTATTAAGAAAGGACTTCGCAGGATTTTGCTCAATACCAGGAAATTTATACGGTATTCACATCATAAGAAAACAGAGATAGATTTGCTTATTTATTTTTGTACAAAACTGAAAAAATTCAATCCATCTGTTCAGAGGAATGCAGCACTACGGAATCTATATTTAAAGCAAGTCGCGACAATAAGGGAAAAGCTTGGCTCCCTCCATGAGGATTTGCAGTATGATTATGGGATTGAGCTTGACGCATTGGATTGATTGCAGGTAGAAGAGGGCAATGGGTAAAGAGCCAGGAGAATAATTTTGTCGCTGATCAGATTCTTCTGATGAACATATCAAGGGCTTTTGAGATCTCAACCAGTTTGCGGCAGTCAACAATTTCGATGTTATCCTTTGGTGTATGTGTTATATCCTGGTCATTAATGTTGTCGATGAACCATTTTGATGAGATTGCAACGGCAGGCACTCCGAACTGTAAAAATATACTATGGTCACCCTGCGGCCAGAATCGAAATAATTATCTTCGCTCTGACATATCAGAATAACAAGAATTATGCGTTTTTCTTACCAGGGATTTTTCTATAAGCTATTCATAGATCCTGTTCTATCGGACCTTCATAGTTGTGTAGTTGAAAATATTAAATCAATCCAGCGGGTTATGGATATTGCTTGCGGGACAGGTTCGTTATCAATGGCTATAGCTCGTAAAGCAAAAAAAGTAATAGGGATTGACCTGTCTGAAGACATGATACTCACCGCCCGGAGGGGAGCATCGAAAAAGGGAATAAATAATATACAGTTTGAGGTCCGTGATGCATCTGACATGTCAGTCTACAAAGACCGGCAGTTTGATGTTGCTGTCACTTCCATGGCTGTCCACCAGTATAATCAAGATCTTGCGATAAAAATACTTGCCGGGATGAAACGCATAGCCCCGGAAGTTATAATAGCTGATTATAACCATCATATGCCACGAGGGTATGGACGGACAGTTGCATGGACCATAGAACGAATTGCCGGTGGCGATCATTACAGGAACTTTAGAAATTACATGCAAAGGGGGGGTGTTCACTGGTTTGTAAAGGAGGCTGGACTCAGGATCTGTTCAGAGGTTACCAGAAGCGGGGGGATTTTTGTGGTGGCAGTTTGCGAATCTGAGAATCATTTCTGAGCGACTAATCAGACATCATGGTGTCTATTGATGAATTACTTTAAAATCCTTGTTCCGAAAATAAACTTTTGGTTCCACCAGGGTTCATTTATCGACGTGAATATCACACCATTTTTGGAAGAAACATGGATAAATTTATTATTCCCGGCGTAGATACCTGAATGGGTGATGAAGTGACGTGTTTCATATGTTCGGATGAAAAAGACCAGGTCCCCTTTTCTGAGTTCATCGGTCCGGTTGATTATTTTACCATACCTGGCTTGTTCTTCCGAGTTATGGGGCAGGTCAATACCAAGTCGGGCAAAAACCGTTACAAGTAATCCGGAGCAATCCATGCATTTCATTGTTGTTCCGCCCATGCAATGAGGGACACCAAGATATTTTTCAGCGGTTTCAATGATTTCATCAGCACTGGCAGTTTTAGTATTCATACCTTTTTCAATGCCCGTACTCAAAAAATCGTTCAACTTATTCCTGTCGGCTTTGCTTTCGATATTCTGAAAAGATTGTTCAGGATAGAGTTGTCTGTAGCAGGAAGCAATAACCAACTGACATACAACAACTAACAAAACAATAAACCTTCCTGTTGTTTCAGGGAATACTTTCATCATCATAAACTCTTCTATATAGCGTACTTAGTAAGGGAATTATTGTTTCAATTTAAAAACAGTTCTGCGGTTATGTCCCGTTCCGCACTTGCGGAACGAGGATGCTCGTCACGTATTAGGTGACGGCACAGTTTTGCAGTTTTGACTGCATGACTGCATGACCGCAAGACTTCTTCCCCAATTTACATTTGGCGCTCCCGGCTTTACGTCTGACACTGTCACTTATAATTTCATTTATTAACTTTATATCAGATCTTTTACCTCATGCTGAATTATTAATCAATCAACCGTATCAAAATGAAAAAAATGATTTTAATGCTTGCTGTTGTCCTCACCCTTCCGGCATCAGGACAAACAAATGAAGATTCCCTGGCCATAAAAAAAGCCATTACCGATTACATTGAAGGATGGGCAACCGGAAATGTTGAACGCATCCTGAATGCCGTTTCACCTGAACTTTCCAAACGGAGAGTCGCCGCTTCCGGGGAGATTGTATATGCCCAGGATATGAGCCGTTCTCTATTATGTGTATCAGCTCTTGGAAATGCAAAGGGAGTACGTATGCCGGATCTGACCCCCGGCAAAGAGCTTGTTCCGGAAATAAAAATCCTGGATATCGAAGGCACTAATGCCAGTGCAAAAACCTGGAATGCCAAATATGGCTTCTTCGACTATATCCACCTCTCGAAAGCCGGAGGAAAATGGATGATTTTGAACGTGTTGTGGGATATGAACAGTAAGAAGTAAGCGCTCTGCAAACCGTTAGCCACACACCGTTAACCAGTTTTAAATTATTGGCCCATAACCAGGTATGTACACAAAAGCAATTGTACGAAGACCAGGCAGAAATTTCGCTGAAGGAATTACGACTTCAAACCAGGGCAAACCCGATTTTGAAAAAGCCATTGAACAGCATATAGCATATTGTGATGCACTTACAAGGTGCGGCCTGGAGCTTAT
>DAIUKI010000382.1:0-3287 GCA_036848255.1 Bacteroidales bacterium
AAGCCGGTCAGCATTTTTTTTGATGACCTGGCTTTGCTTTATTAATTGCGGATCATTCCTGACTTTCGTAACAATTGTTTGAAGAGGAGCCAGTATAAGAGACAGCGGAGTGCGAAACTCATGGGATATATCTGTAAAAAACCGCATTTTAAACTGGTAAAGCTCTTCAGTTTTTTCACGCTCAAGATGTTCCAGTTTTGCATCATTGACCAATTTGGCCCTCATCAGGATCAACCACCTGAACAGGAAAAGAAGCGCTATAAAAAGTAAGATAAATCCAGTCAATGCATATGGAGTTTCCCACCAGGGTGGAAGAATGGTAATTGTGAGGGATACCGGATTCTGGTCCCACTCTGCAATATTATTTGAAGCTCTTATAAGTAAGTTATAACTCCCCTGCCGAAGGTTTGTGTAGGTCACAGATCGCTTTTGTGAAGAAGTAGTGATCCAGTCCTCGTCAAATCCTTCCAGTTTATATGAAAAGATAACCTCTTCAGGATCAATAGTGTTTAAAGCAACAAATTCAATAGTAAATGCAGGTTCCTTGTATGTCAGGGTTATGCTGTCAGTGTACGGGATATTCTTCTTAAGAATCTGTCTGCCATTTATTTTATCACCGATTCTGACTTCCTTATTCTGAACTATCAGTTTGGAAATGCAAACCTTATTTTTAGTCGTTTCTTCAGTAAGATGCTCCGGATTAAATGCTACCAGGCCATTAATTCCCCCAAAGAAGATCTCATCGTCCTGATTTTGGAAATAGGAATTCCATACAAAGGCATTTGACAGCAAGCCATCGCTCTCGTAATAATTAAAAAATCTTTCATTCTTCGGGTCAAATTTACCCATGCCGTGATTTGTAGATATCCAGATCTTACCATTCTTATCTTTCACAATTCCATAAACTGAATTCCCCGGAGATCCTTTTGACTGATCATATTTGATGAAGTCAGCCCGATCATTGTACCGGGTCATTTTAACCAAACCGTTTACATTTGATCCCAACCAGATTACGTCATTATCCTTGCAGAGCGAAATGAAGCAGTTATCGATATTGGATTGATTAACATCCTTGATATTTTCATAAATAAGTAAGCTGTCTTTAGATACGCGATCTGTTAATCTCCTGTCCGAATTAATTTGAAGCCTGCACAGCCCCCTGTTCCAGGTAGCAATCCAGAAAGTATTAGGGAATTCGAATATCACTGATTGAATATTGATCTCCTGCAATTCAGCCACCTGGTTCTCCAGATCGCCATAATGCACTAATTCATCCTTTGAATAGTCATATACATAAAAGCCCCATTGCGTTCCGATCCAGATATTTCCGGCAGCATCCTCAGTAAAATCCTGAACTTCCACATTCTGTTCATACAGGAAGCGTTTAAAAGACAGATATGGAAATTTATTTATGGGGTCAGCATAACACAAACCCTTATCGAAAGAACCGACCCAAAGTCTTTCCTTCGAGTCAATAAGAATGGAGGTAACATAATTGGAACTGATGGTAGAAGGAAGAAGCGGATCACACTTATAATGGTGTACTTTTACCGAATCCGACAACACAAGCATGTTCAATCCATCACTATAATTTCCCACCCATAAGTTTCGCCATTTGTCCTGATAAACTGAACGTACAGAATTAGCACTTATACTGTTTGAATTACCCGGGATTGATCTGTAATGTCTAAAGGCTCTTAATGAAATATTCACTCTTGAGACCCCTGAGCTGGCATAGACAACCCATAAAACCCTGGAATCATTTCCGTAAATTCCCGTAACTTTTTCGTTCTGCAAGCTGGTATGATTATCCACTTCATGAGTGAATACCTGGTAAGCACCATGGTGCTTATCCATTTTAACAATACTTTTATCAATAGCAATCCACAAGTAACCCTGGTAATCTCTGTACACTGCTTCTACAGGTTGACGGCTCCAGGAGAATTCTTCATTCGCGGCGGAAGTCTTTTTTCCGAAATACTCATTCAGATTATAAAAACGGTTATTGGCCTTGTTAAAAATAATAAGCCCGTTATTTGTACCCAGCCATATCAAACCCTTGTCATCAATCGCAAATGAATTCACCAATACGTCCTGCTTGATTCCATTGCCATAAATCTGAAAGTAATCGATCTGCTTTGTCCTTGGATTAAACTTCTTGAGAACATTCGAAGCAATCCAAAACACCTGCTCTTTTTTATCATAAAGTATCTCACCTGCAAAGTCTCCGAAAAAATGCTCAACTGAAAAATCCGCCGGATTAATTTTGTTCAGTCCATTATCCGTGTTAAGCCACATGAATCCATCATCATCAAGAGCAAACACATACTGACTCCTGGGTACAATGTTACTTGTAAGAACATTATTGTTTTTTTGATCATTATAAAGATGATAAAATACCCCTTTCTGCTTGTTCAGAATGTTCACACCTTTGCCTAATGTGCCAATCCAGATATTTCCGGATTTGTCTTCTGAGATCGATGAGATGAAATTATAGGAAATTGAAGAGGTATCGTCAGCATTATAATTATAATTGGTGAAATTGTATCCATCAAATTGCTGCAATCCGTTGGCTGTGGCAAACCATACATACCCTTCCTTATCAACATATACATTTTCAATATTGTTTGAAGCTAGACCATTCTGAACGGTGTAATGTTTGCAAATAATCCCAGTAGACTGGGCATTCAGGCTGAAGGCCAGAGGGGCAACAATAAGGAAAAAACAATTAAACAGATATCCCTTCATATCCTTCAAAGGTATTTTTTACTTCCTGGCCTGCCTTTAACATAAGCATAAAGCAGACTTATATAATAGATAATCGAATGTACTACTTAATATTAAATAAATTCACCAAATAAAAGATACTCTTGAATTGGGACGCTTCCCGGGAAATAATGACGCAGAATAACTTATAACCCTATAATGAAAAAGCCCAATTGAATGGGCCTTTTTCTGTTGCTATCAGAGCTTTTTAAAGCGTCATTAATGTATCAGCAATTTTTTTCACAGGAACATTATAAAACTCAGTGTATTTGCACTTCTCACAGATAAGCGCAGTGTATTTCGCGGCCTGGATGTCAAAAAGCTGCGTAAAGAGATTGTAAGCAACCCTTATTTCGCTCATTTTGTATTTCCTTCCACTGCACTTCGGGCAGACATATCTCAGTACCGGGGTTTCACTTTTCATCTTTTCTTTCGTTTTTGTTCTCTTTTTTTGTCTGTTGACGTCCGGATTTGCGCAGTGCCTGGTCAAGAATCCACTCTATCTGACCGTTGATGCTGCG
>DAIUKI010000383.1:0-3256 GCA_036848255.1 Bacteroidales bacterium
AAAAATAGGTTTAACAATATTTGATGTGAAACAATTCACAAAATATGTTATTAAAAACAGTCTGAAAAGAATTTTTCTTTACCGGGCATGCCTTGCACGGCTGAAGATGATGGGGGTTGAAAAGGTTTTTTCATATACCCTTGCGAACGAGACAGGTGTTACATCCGATCAGGTGCGAAAAGACTTTTCTGAATTCGGGATCAGGGGAAACAAAAGGGGAGGTTATGAGATCGATGAACTGCTGGGAAAGATGGAGATCATTTTTCACCGCAACAAGGACCATAATATTGTACTTATTGGCATGGGAAACCTGGGGCTTGCATTATCGAAGTACAGCAAGTTTGTCCAGCGGAACATGAATGTTGTTGCGACTTTCGATATTGATCCGTTCAAGCAAAAGGTAAGGTCCGACATCCCGGTATATTCCATGAGCAGGCTCAAGGAGATTATTGACAGATTCAGGGTTAAGGTCGCAATTCTGGCCGTTCCTGAAATATCGGCCCAGGAGGTGAGTGATGAACTTGTAAGGGTTGGTATAAAAGGAATTGTCAATTTCGCACCTATTCTTCTCAAAGTTCCTCCCGAGGTGATTATAAACAACGTAAACCTGTGCGACGAACTCGAAAGTGTCTTATATTGCGTTCATAACCTGATGAAGGAAGAGGGGTTTAAAAACCTGGAATTATTATACAAGGATATGAAATACTGATCAGGGGATTGGTTCAGGGTGTAGGGTTCCGTCCTTTTATATGCAGGCTCGCTGTCAGGCATGGACTATGCGGTGAAGTGGACAACAGGACCAATGGTGTTTCTGTTACCGTACAGGGTGACCTGAAGATTATAGACAAATTTACAAATGAGATCCTATCGGAGGCACCCCCGGCTTCCAGGATAAAATCGATCGGGGTTCTGCCAAAAATGGTGGAGGGTTACGATAAATTCTCCATTACCGGCAGCAGGGACGCAGATGACCAGATAACTGAGGTGAGCCCTGATATTGCCGTCTGCGATGAATGCCTCTCTGACATGTCATCGGACACGGAAAGAATCAATTACCCGTTTATTAACTGCACCAATTGCGGACCAAGGTTTACAATTATCGATGGACTTCCTTACGACCGCCCTGTAACCACAATGAAGGCTTTTAAGATGTGCGGGAATTGCAGTTCGGAATACAATGATATCCATGACCGCCGCTTCCATGCCCAGCCGATTGCCTGCAATTCTTGCGGACCACAATATAAGTATACCGGAGAGGGGAAGACAATTTCAGGGACCGGCCCGATACTCCGTGAGGTTTCATCATCGATATCTGAGGGGCGGACTGTGGCAATAAAGGGAATCGGAGGCTATTTCCTGATGTGCAATGCACTGGATGAAGAAGCAGTCGCCCGGCTGAGACTGAGAAAGCAGAGGGAGGCAAAGCCGCTGGCCGTCATGTTCAGGAATCTTTCTGACCTGAAGAAGTATTGTTACACTGATAAAAGAGAGGAACGCGAATTGTTGTCATGGAGAAGGCCCATTCTTATTCTCAGGCAGAAAATCCCCCTTTCTGAATCTGTAAACAACGGGCTTAATACAGTAGGAGCAATGCTGCCGTACATGCCCTTCCATCATCTGCTGTTCAGAACTCTGAATATCCCTGCGGTTGTCCTTACAAGCGGCAATCTTTCCGGCGAACCCATAATTACGGATGATTTCGTTGCTGAAGAAAAGCTGATGACCGTTGCCGACTCGCTTGTAAGCTATAACAGGATAATCAGGAACAGAACCGATGATTCCATTGTAAGAATCATAAACGGGAAATCCGGGATCATAAGACGTTCAAGGGGCTGGGTCCCTCAGCCGGTTGATCTAAACTTTAATGTGGAAGGAATCCTGGCACTCGGGGCAGAGCAGAAAAACAGCTTTTGCATCGGGAAAAACAATCAGGCTATCATGAGTCAGTACATCGGGGACCTTATTAATAAGCCAACCTGCGATTTTTACAGTGAGACGATTGACCGCTTCAAGACCTTGTTCAGATTCAGTCCTGATCTTGTTGCATGCGATATGCATCCCGATTACTTTTCTACAGGTTATGCCTCATTTCTTGCAAAGGAAAATAAGATCAGTGTTATCCCTGTTCAGCATCATCACGCGCATATCGTATCTGCCATGGCTGAAAATGACCTTGATGAGAAGGTTATCGGCATCAGCATGGACGGGACCGGATTTGGCACTGACGGCAATATGTGGGGCGGAGAGTTTCTTGTCGCTGATGCTTCTGATTTTAAGAGATATACACATTTTGATTATGTTGCTATGCCCGGAGGCGACAGAGTGATTGAAGAACCCTGGAGAATGGCTCTCTCATACCTGTACAGATATTTCGGGGATACCATTGATTATGATTCGCTGCCTGTTTTCAGATCAGTCGGCAGGCAGAAGCTGACTCTTGTAAAAGAGATGATTGTTAACAATATTAACTGCCCGCTTTCATCCGGTGCCGGCCGCCTGTTCGATGCCGTTTCAGCTTTGCTCGGTATCTGCCCCGTTGCATCGTTTGATTCGGAGGCCCCCATACGTCTTGAATCTGCAATTAATTCAGAAACTGATCTATATTACCCTTTTACAATCGGCGGGAGTATTGTTTTTGAGGAAACATTCAAGGCAATTATGTCGGATATGCTTCACGCTGACAGATCGATGATCGCGGTCAAATTCCATAATACAATTGCCCAGGCAATTCTTGAAGTATCGGAAATTATCAGAAATGAAACTTCCATCGAAAAAATTGTACTTTCGGGAGGTGTATTTCAGAACAAATACCTTCTCGAAAAGACAACCCAAAAACTGACAAAAAAGATGTTCAAAGTGTACACAAATCACCAGGTTCCGGTTAATGACGGCGGAATTTCGCTTGGCCAGCTGGTGGTAGCATCAAAAAAATCCGGAATATGTGCCTGAGTGTTCCTGCAAAGGTGGTTAAAATCGACGGGCAAATGGCTGATGTATCTGTCGGCGGAGCCATATTCAGGGCCGGCCTGCAAATGGTCGATAACATCAGTATCGGAGATTATATACTACTTCATGCCGGATTTGCCATCCAGAAGATATCAGAGGAGGAGGCTCTTGAAACGCTGAACCTCCTGAATGAGCTGAAGAATTATGAGAATGAATGACAGGGGATGAAATATATTGAGGAATACCGCGACAGAGGGCTGATCCTGAAGCTTTTGGATCACATCAGAAAGTCAGTCACGAGGAATTATTT
>DAIUKI010000384.1:0-3253 GCA_036848255.1 Bacteroidales bacterium
AGATCATTCAAAAGCAATCTTAACTTCTAATCGTTCTAATTTTAAAGGAGGAAGCAAAGGTTCCGGGATCATCTCTTTATTTGGATATCAGAACGAATATGATCTTAGGGAAGGGTATCCATTATTAACTACCAAAAAAATGGCTACAAGATCTATGTTCCATGAAACAATCTGGTTCTTAAGAGGGGATACAAATATTAAATATCTTGAAGACAATAACGCACCTATATGGCGGCCTGATGCTTTTCAGGGCAATCTTCCCGGGATGCAGAAAGAAGGAATCTTTCCTGAAAGTATTGAAAAGTACTCTCCCGATTGGGACAAAGCTATGGAAGAATATGGTCAGAGAATAAAAGAAGATCCTGGGTTTGCAGAAAGATGGGGCGATGCCGGACCAATATATGGGAAACAATGGAGAAAATGGGAATATTTTGATCATGACAAAGGGATGTTTGTTGAAATAGATCAACTGGGAAAACTGATAAAGGGTCTGAGAAAAAATCCAACCGGGAAAAAACACATTGTTGATTCATGGAATCCCGGAGACACTCCAAAAATGTCTTTGCCTCCATGTCATGTTTTATACCAGGTAACTGCTAATGAAGAAGGAGAGTTAGAATTGCAACTTTACCAGAGAAGTTGTGATCAATTTCTTGGTGTTCCTTTTAATATAGCCAGTTATGCTGCTCTTACCCAGGTAATAGCTCAGGAAACAGAGATGGTTCCAAAAACATTTATCCATACTTTTGGAGATTCACACTTCTATGCCGGTATTGGAAAGAGAACTCAATGGCACAGAGATAATTTCAGGGAACTGCAAAAAAGAATAAGAAATGTTTCTGCAAGAGAAGAGTATTTAGAAATTGTGGATTGGATCAATAAAAATGCTCCCAGTGACGGCAATGAAGAAAAATATGATCATGTAACTGCAATTCTTGAACAGATGTCAAGAGAACCCAGACCTTTGCCTAAATTACACATTACAAAGAAACCCTTCGATCAATTAACTATTGATGATTTTGTTGTGGAAGATTATAATCCTCATCCTCCAATCAGAAGGAGTATGGCCGTATAAAGAGGTCATGTCGGAGCGAAGCGAAGACCCCGACCGCATCGTAGATCCTGACCGTAGCGTCAGGAGCGTCGGGGCGGTCATGCAGTCACAAATCGCCGTTACGCCCTTATGTCGTTATGCCCTGACCCGGGCCCTCAGAATACTTGCAATCGCTGCTATAACTCTCTTTACAGCTTGCAACCCAACAAAGAGAGCTAATCCTGACAAGGATGAATTTACAGTTGCGTCCTATTATTTTCCAAATTACCACACTGATGATCCAAGGAATATTATCAACAAAGGCCCAGGATGGTCAGAATGGGAACTGGTTAAAACTGCTAAACCAAGATTCCCAGGGCATCATCAGCCCAATGTACCTGCCTGGGGTTACTTAGATGAAAAAGACCCTAATGTAATGGCCCAAAAAATTAGTTCAGCCGTTGATAATGGTATCGATTGTTTTATTTTTGATTGGTATATGTACGAGGATGGTCCTTTTCTGAATCAATGTATTGATTATGGATTTCTGAAAGCAAAGAACTGTAATCATATTAAATTCGGGTTGATGTGGGCTAACCATGATTGGGTCGATATTCACCCATATACACGGGAAGCTGAACAAAAATTACTTTATCCTGGCGAAGTATCTCCAAAACGTTTCGACGAAATATGCGATTTTGTCATTAAGGAATACTTTACCAAACCCAACTATTGGAAAATAAATGGGAAAGCCTATTTCTCAGTATATGATGTGCAGAAATTTGTTAATGGATTTGGAAGTATTGGAGCTACAAAATCTGCAATGGACCGCATGAGGCAAAAAGCCATTGCTGCAGGACTGAAAGGTGTACACTGGAATCTCGTTGCCTGGGGAAACCCGATACTTCCGGTTGAAAAGGCACCATCAAATACAACTGAACTTATAAAAATGCTTGGATTTGATTCAGCAACATCTTATGTATGGATTCATCATGTTGAATTACCTGATACTCAAACCGATTACAATTATGTTCGTGATACTTATTTTGCTCATTGGGACAAAGCTAAAACAGAATACGGTGTGCCATATTTCCCCAATGTTACGATGGGCTGGGACCCAACTCCACGTTGTGATATTGAATCTGAATGGGCAAATGTGGGTTATCCGTTTATGAATACGATTAAAAATAACACACCTGAAAACTTTAAGATAGCTTTGGAAATGACCAGAGAAAAACTTTTATCCGATCTCAATAGTCCACGCATCCTGAACATCAACTGCTGGAACGAATGGACCGAGGGAAGTTATCTCGAGCCGGATACCGTAAATGGAATGTCATATCTGGAAGCAATAAAGGATGTTTTTAAATAGATAATTGTTCAATTTTGACCGTGAAGAAAACTGCGGGAAGAGGATCGGTTTTAAATATCCGTTTTATAAAATAGGGTCAGTACAAAAGCTTTTTCGCATGCATTTTTTGCAGTATTTACCCAACCATACTTCATCAAACTGATTCATAACGGCCTCAACTATTTTGGGATCAGTAGTAACGAAGCCAGATTCGAAGTTGCGGGTATTTACACTTTTCATACCCAAACCTGCTCCTGTAAGATTTGCAGAACCAGTATAAGCAAATTTACCGTCAACAATAATGTGCTTGAAATGGACCCTGGGGCATAACTGCCTCTCCATATTTTTCCACAATAAAGGATATTTGTCAAAACTTTTTCTGAAGTTAACACCAGGTTCCTTTGCGTGTAAAAGACGAATTGCGACTTTCTTTTTTGCCAGGCTATCAAGTACCCCTAAAAATGACTGAACAGTTCCTTTGTGGCGCACATGCAAATCCTTAATATCGGCTGTACCTATCCAGACAAAGGAAATTGCACCGGCAACAGGTTCAATAGCCAGTTTATATAATTGTTCGTTAATTATAAAACTTGTGCTCATTGTACTAAAACTTTGGGGTGGCCTATGCCTTGCCTGTATGGGGCTGAGGTGCCTGGAGTAACACCGGGAGTGGGTTTCATCAATTTGCAGATTTCTGAAACAGGAACGGATAATGTTTCCTGATCATTGATTTTGCGTCTGCTGAAAGCTCAATTATAAGAACAGGTTTATCCTGAGGACGGGTTTGTTTTTGATTGATATCTCCAAGCAGACTCCACTTTCTTGTATTTTCCTTGGGTTCTCTGGCTGGTAAATCGTAACGTGTGAAA
>DAIUKI010000385.1:0-3241 GCA_036848255.1 Bacteroidales bacterium
AAGAAACATTAATGAAAAATGGATATTGAAATACAATAATAATATAACGAAATATAACAATAAATCATCGAGATACAATAATCAAATAATTGTTAATCACCAATCACCAATAACCAATCACCAATAACCAATCACCAATCACAAATCAATTCTCACTAATCACAAATAACCATGAACAATCCAGCATTTATTCTTTTAATGGGACAACCGACGAGTACAAGCGCCGGACAGCCTAATGCCCTCGTTACTTTTTTACCGTTATTGGCTGTCTTTGTAATTTTCTATTTCTTTATGATCAGGCCCCAGATGAAAAAACAGAAAGAGATGACCAATTACAGGAATTCTCTCAAGAAGGGCGACAAGGTTATCACAACCGGTGGTATTTACGGCAAGATCTACGAAGTGAAAGACAATTATGTAATGCTCGAGGTAGGGGGAGATCTTAGGCTCAAGATTGACAAGAGTGCTCTCATAAAGGATCCGTCAGCTGATTCAGTGTAAACTGAACTTTAACTTTTCCCAGTGAAATGGCCAGGCAGCATATGGAATAAAAAATTTACCAGAAAAAAGGGAAACGGCATTGACAGGAATGTTGTTGTTTTTAGTTTCTTTCTCCTGCTATCCTTCGTTTTCTGGTATCTCAATTCTCTTGAAAAGAATGTTGAGTATAACATAAAATACCCTGTCAGGTATATCAATATTCCTGAAGGGAGGATTCTTTCCGAAGATTTGCCGGCCAGGCTGGATCTGTATCTGAAGGGTCCGGGGTATTCGATGCTCAGGCTCAAGCTTTCAGGCAACCGCTCCCCTGTAATTCTTGATGTCTCCACAATAAATTACAGAAGGGTTCCGGGGAGCCGGACACTCAGCTACTATATCCTGACATCGGGACTTGTGCCCAAGCTGAGAAATCAGCTGCGGACAGAATGCGAAATAGCTTCGATAAAACCCGATACCCTGTTTTTTTCCTTCGACAGGATTATAACCAGACAGGTTCCGATAGACCCCGATGTGGAAGTTATTACAGAAAAGCAGTACTTTCTTAAGGGTAGTATTCTTGTGGAGCCCAATACTGCAGAGATAACAGGTCCTAAACGGATTCTTGATACCCTGACATCAGTAAGGACAAAATTTACAAAGGTCAAGGGTGTCAATGAAACAATTACAAGAAGCATAACACTTGTTGCACCCGAAGAGTGTACAATTTCAACCAGAAAGGTAATTATTACAATTCCGGTTGAACAGTTCACTGAAGCCGAAATCAAGGTCCCCGTCACGATATTGAACTGTCCTGATTCAATTAGCATCAGGATTTTCCCTGATATAGTGACGGTAATGGGGCAGGTTGCGATTGGCGATTATAAAAGATTTGAAGAGATCCCCTTTGAGGTTATTCTCGACCTTGCAAAGGCTGATCTGAAATCGACCGAGAAGATCCCTGTCGGATTCCGTAATATTCCTCCATTTGTAAGCTCCCTTAGAGTTTCACCCGCAAAAGTTGACTTTCTTATAGAAAAGAAGATCAGATGAGAAGGGACCCGGGAGAAAGCCTGAAGCTCGGTGTAACCGGGGGAATAGGGAGTGGTAAAACCACTGTCTGTAAAGTGTTTTCCATTCTTGGCATCCCCGTATTTTCGGCTGATGATGAAGCAAAGAGTATTCAGGAAAGTGACAGGGATATTCAGCTAAAAATAAATTCATTTGTCGGCAAGGATCTTTTTCCTGAAGGAAAACTGGACCGGACGGAGCTGGCAAGACTCATTTTCAGCAATAAGGAGCTTCTTGAAAAAGTAAGTTCGGTTGTCCACCCGGCAGTGTTCAGATCATTCGGGGAATGGGTCAAAAAACAGAATACCCCATACTCAATCATGGAGGCCGCAATTCTTTTCGAGAGCGGCGGCTTCAGGCTGATGGACAGAATAGTAACGGTTGTCACTCCGATTGAAGAAAGGATTGAGCGGCTGGTCAGGAGCAAAAAGCTCTCAAGGGAACAGATCCTTGATCGGATCAAAAATCAGATTGATGAAGAATCCAGGATAACACGTTCGGATTTTGTAATTTTTAATTCGGAAAGCGAAATGATAATCCCGACAATTCTGGGAATTCATAAAGAGATGATTAAACTGCATGATACAATTATATAGCAGATGGCAGGACTAGGAAAATGGATCGGGGGTGGACTTGGTTTTGTAATGGGTGGACCGCTTGGAGCCGTACTCGGCTTTTTGGTCGGTTCGATGGTTGACAGTACTTCAATCCAAACATCAATTTATACCGGTACGCCCCGGAGTACGGCCCAGGGTGATTTTGGGATGAGCCTTCTGGTTCTGGTTGCGGCCATGATGAAAGCCGATAATAAGGTCGTTAAGTCAGAATTGGATTATGTCAGGCAATTTTTTGTGAGACAATTCGGTCAGTCCGCTGCCAGTGAAGCTCTTGTGATGCTGAAGGATATCCTAAAGCAGGATATTCCTGTAAGGGATGTCTGTATGCAGATAAGCAGGAACATGGATTATTCATCGAGACTCCAGCTTCTTCACCTCCTGTTCAACATTTCTGTTGCAGACGGCGCAGTAAATTCATTGGAAACCGAGGCTATCGAAAAAATGTCGGGATACCTGGGAATTGCATCCTCCGATTTTGTTTCAATACGGAATATGTTTGTCCCTGAAACCGATTCATCATATAAGATCCTGGAAATTGAACCTTCTGCCACCGACGATGAAATCAAGAAAGCTTACAGGAGGATGGCCATGAAATACCATCCCGACAAGGTGAGTCATCTTGGCGATGAGTTCAGGAAAACAGCTGATGAGAAATTCAAAAAGGTAAATGAAGCTTATAATAAGATCAAAAAGGAGAGGAACATAAGCTGACAGCAATCAGAAAAAAAAGTATCTGCCCGAAACAAACATTACGCAACAAAAATTAAATTTGCAGTCAAAAACTAATTAAATGGTATTAAAAGACATTTTGGCAATTTCAGGGGAACCGGGACTTTTCAAATTCATTGCCCAGGGGAAGAACGCAATTATTGTGGAACACATTGAGACCGGCAGAAGAAACAGTGCATACAGCTCGGCCAAGGTAAGTTCGCTCGAGGATATTTCGGTATTTACAGAAGGAGAGGACCTTCCGCTCGGGAAAGTACTCGACAAGATCTTTGAGAAGGAATCGGGCGGTTCTGCAATCGACTCAAAATCCGATGCAGAAAAACTTAGAGAATATTTTGAAGAAGTGG
>DAIUKI010000386.1:0-3232 GCA_036848255.1 Bacteroidales bacterium
CAACCCCTTCTTCTGAAGGATAAGGGGTTTTAAAAAATCACTGTTATAAAAGTCAGGGATTTAGGGTGAGGTGTATAAAAGGAGATGGATTAGGATTATGTGGATAAAAGGAGGGAAATTTAGGGTGAGATTAAGCAGCCACCTGTTGCACCTCAGCCGGCTTCTCCTTTTCGAGGAGCACTGACTGATACAGTGTTGCAAATGAGCACGATACCCACATGATTGCCGGGAATATCCCGATGATGAAAAGCAAAAGACCAAATAAAATAATGAAGAAGGAGGTCAAACCCATGGCAAAGATCCTCCATCCATGTCCCCTGGTGAGTTTCCAGCTAAGCTCGACTGCCTCGATAGGGTCAAGCTTTTTGTCCATTATAATATATGAGACAAAAATGAGCCTGCATCCGATTATTATACCGGGAATTATCAGGGCAAAGCATCCCAGTACCACCAGGGCCACAACAAGAAGGTTGGCAAGTATAATATAAAGGTAGTTCGTCCAGAAACCTTTAATAAGCAATTCAAAATCGGGTTTGATCTTTCTTACAGCCTGGACAAATATCATGTCGCCGCCATAATTAACTACCGGAGCTGCGAGAAAGGTGTATGCCAGAGCAACTAATCCAACAAAGACTCCAAGCATCCCCAGCGCCCCGACAGCGAACAGCTTCTGGTAATCATTACCAAACATGTGTCCCCAGTCATATGCGTTTTTCGGAAAATCATCTACGCCAAATTTGTAATTGAATCCGCTGAAAGGGGCCGTTAATATTGCAAGCACAAATACAACAAGCAGAAGCCTGAGGAAATTATCGAGCATTACCTGAAATCCTGTTCCAAAGCTATTCCCGAATGTTGGTACCAATTTGTAAGTTTTTTCTGTTTCCATTGTTTTAAGTTTTAAGCAAATAGGTTTTTGTTTTATTGATACATCAAAAGTAAACCCTCTTTTTCCCCCGGAAGTCAAACTATAGTAGTGATTGCAAATCTTTCCTACTTAAGTAGTGGATCCAATACTAAAGTAGTGATTGCGGATTGTGGATTTTGGATTGCGGAATTACAATCCGAATTCACCAATCCGAATTCCGAAATAGTAATAATCCGAATTCCGAAATACAAATAATCCGAATATCTTTATATCATGATCAAGCTTTTGTTTTACCTGATTTTCATAATTTCGGTTGCGATGTCGGCTGCAGGCATCATTCTGGCATCAAGGCTGAGAAAGAAGTACACTCCCGAAATATTCTCCTCATTACTTTATTTCCAGGTTTTCATTTATACTTTCGGATTTTATGTAATCTGGGGACAGGTTGCGATAAAATCATTCCTTACCACGATTGTCTCTCCTGAAGTTCTCAACAGGCTGTCGGATTTTGCTGTTCTACTTGGACTCCCATTTCTTGTTTTTGCCTGGCTTATGCTCATCAGGTTTGCAGGTAGCCTTTCAGGAAAAGCCGGAAAATCAGGATGGTTTGTATTCGGGTTCCTCCTTTTCAATTTTTCGGCGGTCGTAGTTTTAGGTTATTTCATTACTAAAAAAAGCACATTCAATACTAACCTTCTAATCCGGGAATACTACATTATAATGAATCTAATTCATTTCTTCCTGGCATCCTATCTCATTCATTTTCCGTGGAAAGGTCAGCAGGTCATACACGATTATGACAGGAAGATAATTGCTCCGGTGCTGTTCCTTGTAATGATTGCCCAGTGTCTTCCTCTCCTGTTTTATAACGAACGGACATGGACTGCAATAGTGTTCATCTTTGCCTTTTTCCTTGGGAACTCTTTTCTTCCGGTATGGTTTAGCTACGGAACCCTTCTTCCATCAGTTAATTCTGTGGAAGAAGCTGGTATTAATATCCCCTTTAAAGTTTTCTGCAAAAGGTTCGATGTCTCGCCCAGGGAATCAGAAGTAATCATGGAAATATGCAACGGACTCAGCAATAAAGAGATATCCGACAGGCTATTCATCAGCCTTCAGACGGTGAAGGATCATACTCATCATATCTACATCAAAACAAATGTAAGGAGCAGGGTGCAGTTGATAAATCTCGTCAAAGATGTAATGGGGACTTAAAAGTTATGCAGTTCTGCAGTTTTGCGTTTTGCAGTTTTACAGTTTTGCAATTGCATAAAAGGTTGTAATTTTAGTTGTGGGATTTTTATGTCTAACCTATTAAACGTGCTAAAATGACAACTATTAAAAATTTTGAGGAACTTGAAATCTGGCAATTAGCCAGGGAACTAGTAAATTTAATTTATTTTGACTTCAGGGAGTGCCGTGATTATGGTTTTAAAGATCAAATCTACCGAGCCGGAATATCAATAATGAATAATATTAGTGAAGGTTTCTGCCGTGGCGGAAATCCAGAGTTCAAACAATTTCTTTGCATAACCGCAAAACCGCATAACTGTATAACCGCAAAACCGCAAAACCGCATAACTGCATAACTATATTATAATTCCCCGAAATTCTGATAAACTATCACCGGCCCTCCGTTGAATTGCAGTTCAAATGAATCTCCGGTAGCTTCATTTAATGTTGCCACCCACCAGTTCTTCAGCTTAAGGTTTTCAAGCCGGTATTTTAATCCTCCGGAGGTTATTTCCGTTTCTGGATTAACTGAGAATACCGAAACCTGCTGACCAGGAAAGGATCTGACAATACTGCTTTTCAGCAGAGGAGTGAAAGTGCCGGTATCGGTGACCATGATCACATTTATTTCCTTTGCATATTCTGCAAGGAGCGATATA
Source organism: Bacteroidales bacterium (assembly GCA_036848255.1). Classification (GTDB taxonomy): domain Bacteria; phylum Bacteroidota; class Bacteroidia; order Bacteroidales; family VadinHA17; genus LD21. The sequence goes on from DAIUKI010000386.1 coordinate 2,761, forward strand.
TTCCCTATTGTATGATCTTCCCTTTTCCCCGTTGCTCCAAGGATAACAATTTCCTTATACCTTTTATTAATACACCATCTCACTGCTTTGGTCAGGTCATTTGTATCCTGTTCGCTCTCTTTGTGGAGCCTTTCGGCAAATCGTTCTGCAATTCCGGTATCAAGCGAATCGAGATCGCCTATAATAGCTTCCGGTTCCAGTCCGGCGGCAATAAGGCTTTCCGCGCTTCCATCGCAGCATATAATGTGTCTGGCCTCCATCAGGTAACGGAGGGGAATTCCGTGAACCGGATAATTCCCGTCAGCAAGTATGACCGTAGTTGATGACATGTATAAAAAATTGCTTCAATATAGCGATTTTACATTTTCCTTTTTCAATCAAAATATTTTTCTCCCCTTTAATACTGTTTTACAGACAGATCGGGGTGAAATAATATTTTTATGGAAAAATGGACCATTTATAAAAAAATAAT
>DAIUKI010000387.1:0-3226 GCA_036848255.1 Bacteroidales bacterium
TACTGGCAACATCTAATGTTCAGGGTATCCATATTCCAGTCACCAGTTGTTGTAGAAAAAAAATAACTACCGACGACCATGGAAGGAAAATGAGCAAATGGATTATTCAGGCTATTTAATATTCAACCCGCTTACATTCAGTTTCAATGATTTATTATCTAAATCGTCAATGTAACAGTATCCCTCAATTTTTCTCTTTTCTCCGGGTAAAAGTGAAAAGTAGTTATCGTCAAGATAAACAGGAGCGATAAAATGTCCTGATTCAGCATCAAGGATCATGAGTTCCACTGATAAAGCAAGATTATCCGAAGGATTCTCCACCTCCATAGTCAGATTCATTTTATTATTGCCGGGTGTGAATATAAAATCCGAAACAAGCTGGACATCAGGCAAGTTATTGATCTGACGTAGATTCTGGTGTTTTTTTGTTGGAGTATGTACAAAATATGTCTTGTCCCAATCAAATTCGTGTTTGGTCTGAGTAAGGAGATATTGATTAATTGCCAGGTTCTCATCCAGGTTTGAGGAGATCCGCAGATCGAGGAAATAGGTTGAATCAAGCCCATCAATAAAATCAGGAAGCTTAACAACAACCCTCTTTTCATCGTAACCGATTTCAAGAGAAATGTGCTTGTTGAGTAACTCTTTCATATCCAGATTAAAAATCCTGATGTTAAGGTTCAAATCATGATAGCTGGTTAATGAAGAATTCGATACAACAATCTCATTTTTACCATAATCATATATTGCCTGTAAAGGTTCCAGCGCTTTTTTGGTCCCGTAAAATGACCCGTTTGGCAAAAGATCGAAACCGTATAGCTGCCAGATCAGCTTTGGCCATGAAGAATTAAGCATCCACTGTATGATTCCGGTTGCATCATAACGGTTCACCTGGAATGCTTCGAACATCGGCCGTATAGATTCGTAGTTCAGGAGTTGTGCCTTAGTGCAATACTCATCCAGCGTGACAGGTTTTCCAAACCTTTCATTCATTGCAGTGTTGTAACGTTCAAGTGTCTGGAACTCATTCCTTCCGCAATGGTATTCCCAGAAATCGTTAATTGGCCAGAGAGAACCTGAAGGAATCATTTCACGTATTGATTCAACAGGTGGTACCTGTGCTCCGGGGCCGGTCTCGGTATTAAAACCATATGCTCCGCCATAAACTGTATCTGTATACCAGTAAACTGGAGGAACATATTCGTAAGGACCTTCCATTTTCATTCCCGACCATCCTGAAAGAGTGCTCTCCTTCATGGCGGCAGATGTTACCATCGGCCTCGCAGGATCGTCTTCAGCAAGTATTTCATTATATTTCTTTTCAAGTTCGGGTAATGGCAGCATATCGCTGCCGGTCATCCACATAAAGATACTCGGATGGTTCCGTAGCCATTTTACCATATCTTTCCATGATCTTGCAACGAGTTCAATTTCTTCGGGAGTCTGAACACAGCCATAAAGATCGTCGCATTCCTTTTTCCCGCAATATTCCGGCCATTCCCACTGGCAACTCCAACCTGTCATAACAAGCACTCCTTCCCTGTCGCAAATATCATAAAGATCGTGATTGTTACCCCAGAATCCTTCAGGTCTGATAGTGTTTAAATTCATATGTCTAACATACCCGATCTGGCGCTCCAGTTTTATTGAATCAGGCATCAGGAAAAGCTGGTCGACCCAACCTCCTCCTTTTATGAGGATTTTTCTGCCATTAAGTAAGAAGCCTTTATGTTCCCGTCCGTATTTAGGATATGTATAACTTGAAATATCGCGTATCCCAAACCTGGTTTCAACTTCATCGCTTACTTCATTCGCATGAACAAACTCGATTTTAATGTCATATAATTCAGGTTTGCCCAGATCGTGTGTCCACCATACTCTTGGGTTTTCTATCCGTAGTCCGGTGTAATCTTCAGGTGTGAATGTGACAAGTTTTTTCTCACCCGGTGAAAGCTGCACTTTTTGTTTCAGGTTTATCTCATTGTCAATCATCACCTTCACAAATCCTGACAATTTCGTCATGCTATTGTTGGTCGCTTCGCAGGTAACTGTAAGATCAGCATGGCTCAGAGAAGCTGTATCGAGATTTGTCCGCACGAAAGGATATCTGAGTGAGACGTCCCCTCCCGAACGGAGCCTTACTTCCCGCCATATTCCCATTCCACGGTCGGGGGCTTCGGGATTCCAGTCAACAAATCCGACTGTCAGATCCCCGGCTGTGGGAGGGAACACTTCGAAGGCAAGGATATTCTCTGCATCCTTTCTGACAATATCTGTTACGTTAAAAGAGTATTGTCTGAAAGCCCCCTTTAATGTGTCAGCCGATGCGATCTGCCTGCCATTCATCCAGATATTAGCCCGATAAATAATGCCGTCAAATTCAATTATAAACGTTGAGGCTTCATTGCTGCCGACCTTAAAACTTTTCCTGTACCACCACGAACACTGAAAATCTTTTGGGTCGACATTTTCGAGATTTTTCCCAAAGAAAACATCCTTGTAAACCCCATCGTTTACAAGACTCCCGAAAATAGTTGACGGAACTTCAGTAGAATGCCATCCAATAGGTTCGTCATAAGTTGATGAAAGCTCTTCACCATTTCTATCAGTCTTAATTGAAGACTGAATGAGCCATCCTTCATTAAGCAACATGACCGATGGTGATCCGTATTTTCCGGAGCATGAAATTAGTGTTATAAAAATAACAATGAATATTGCTGTCAGGTTTGAACAACAAATAAGGAATTGTTTCATTGAGGTGGTTTTTATGGTTATTATTTCAGTCTCAACAATCTTATAAATTTATTAAAAAAGGAGGTGTTTTCATCAATGCCTCCAAATTCTTCAGCACCCGGCCCATAAGCAAAAACCGGGACCATCACTCCGGTATGGCCTGTGGTGGAAAAACGGCCGGTTATTTTCCCTGATGATAAATCTCCGTCAACAATTGTAAGTCCACCTGTTTCATGGTCGGCGGTCACCACAACAAGGGTCCTGCCGTTTGCAGATGCAAATTCGAGTGCTTTACCGACAGCACGGTCAAAATCAAGCATTTCTTCCACAGTAAAAGCCATATCGTTGCTATGGCCTCCACCATCAATCTCCGACCCTTCCACAACAAGGAAAAATCCTTTTTTGTAATCATCGAGAATGTCGAGCGCTGCTCCCGTTGTCACCAGAAGCTGATCCCCGCGTTTGCTGACCCTGTTTTCGGTAAGAAATCCGG
>DAIUKI010000388.1:0-3224 GCA_036848255.1 Bacteroidales bacterium
ATATTATATAGTTACCTTTATCCCAATAATATATCTTATCCATTACCCATCTTCTTTTGGGTTCGGGGAAATAGATATTTGATATTCTTTTCGACAACCAATCATATTCTCCTCCCTGGTCAAGTAACGTTGGTTTTCCATATTTTTCTTCATATAATTCGAATAATTTTTTAACTTCATTGAGGTCACAATTATATGAGATTCTCTGTTCTCCTGATTTTGACCTGTTGCATAGAGTTAATTGAATACTGGTTAACCTTTCATCAATTATATGAGATCCCCTTAGATTAACCTTAGCAGAAAGAAAGGGATTTATTTCTGCAAAATCATAGAATAAGTTTTTTTGTTTATTCCCGAGTACATCCATAGTTTCAAAATAACGTAATTCACTGATGTCAAGCAAAGAATCCATAATGCTTTTTACTTTAAAATAGTCCATGTCAAGATAAAATCCAAGAAAGCCAATTTTATCGACCTGATGTTTTGAGTTATCTGATTTTGTGTTACAGGAAATTAAGGAAAATACTATAACATTCAGAGTATAAATAAGAAGAGTGTATTTGTAATGGACTAATTTCATAATGGAAGGTCTGTAAAGTGAGGATAAATATTTATCAGATTAAATTTATGAAATATCTATCAGATTGCATAAAATTAAGTGTTAGATTGACCTTTTATTTATTGATTTGGTTATTTCCCAACCTGTTATTACACCAATAAACGTGGTTACAGGGTAATTGTAATTAAGATACAATCTGACATTATGCTACTTTTTCAGCCAATTTGACGTAATGGATTAGTTAATACAGGCAATTTCTATACTGGAATTAAGAAAATATTCAAATAACTTATTAAATTCTGACACTCCTGTTTTTGGCTTCAATATTGATATAAGCTTTTGGCTAACGAAGGAGGGATTTATGGATAGTTTTTCTGAAATTATCGTTTCAGCAGTCGACAAAGTAAAGAATGCCGTAGTCAAAATCGATAAATATGTTTCCGTCAAAAATAAGGAAAGGATCTCCGGATCAGGGTCCGGATTTGTTTTCTCCAGCGATGGCCTGATTCTTACAAATGCTCATGTGATAAAAGATGCAGGAAGATTGGATGTCACATTGCTGGATGGGAGCAGATTTACCGGTGAAATAACAGGTACTGATAAAGATACGGATATTGCAATAATTAAAATATTTGGTTCCGGTTATACTTCAGCTAAACTTGGAGTTTCAGGCAATCTGAAAATCGGACAGCTGATTATTGCAATAGGGAATCCATTAGGATATCAGCATTCTGTTTCATTAGGCGTTTTAAGCGGTATCGGACGGACCATGCGCAGTCCTGATGGCCATCTGATTGATGATATTCTGCAGTCTGATGCTGCTATGAACCCTGGAAACTCAGGAGGCCCTATGATTGATACCGGCGGTGAAGTGATTGGAATCAATACTGCAATCATACCAGGCACTCAGGGATTAAGTTTTTCAATAGGGATTGATACTGTTAAAGAGATTGCCAGATACCTGATAAGAGATGGAAAAGTTATCAAGGCATATCTTGGATTAATGATTCATGAAATTGAAATTCATCCCAGGATAAGGAACTTTTACAAACTCAGCTCAAATAAGGGGATATTGATAGCCGGACTGGAAAACTCTTCACCAGCTTCACGTGCCAATCTTAAGGAAGGAGATATTATTGTTGAATTTGATGGGGGGACCATAACAAGTTCGGGCGATTTAACAAAACATTTAATAGGTGGCGGAATAATATTTAAATCGACAAAAATAAAGATACTCCGGCAAACCAGAATACTGGAACTTGATATTTTCCCGGTAGAGAAGCCTGCAGCATAGCAGGACATGGAATTATTGCGGATAAGTATGAAACTGAAAAACTACGAATTCAAAGCAAGGGCAGAAGATATAGATAAGCTGGAGCAGAAGCTCCATGACCTGAATCCGCTTTTCAGGGGTGAGGATCAACAGACCGACACTTACTTTAATGTCCCATCCGGACGGCTCAAACTGCGGGAGGGGAATATTGAGAATGCATTGATACTATATGACAGACCCGATGTCGCTAATTCAAAGCAGTCAGAAATAGTTCTGTACAGGCATGCACCTGATAAATCACTAAAGGAAATTCTCACAAAGGCATTCGGGATAAAAGTTGTTGTAAATAAAACAAGAAAAATATATTTCATTGATAATGTGAAATTCCATTTTGATCAGGTCGAAAAGCTCGGAACATTTATTGAGGTGGAGGCAATTGATGAAACCGGAGAAATTTCTGCCGGCGAACTGAAGGGACAATGTGACCGGTATTTTTCATACTTCAATCTCAAAATTGCAGATTATGTAAGCAAGTCATACAGCGACCTGATCCTCGAAAAGACGGGAGGGAAATAGCCCGATAATGAGAATAAGTACAGAATGTTAAAATACTTTAAAATAAAATCGAGTAATATGTTAGTATATATTTAATAATTGCGTATCTTTGCACCGATTTTTTTCAAAGAAAACGATTACAACCAAATAATCGGAAATTTAACAAAGCAAAGTATTTAAAAACAAAAAAAATGAAGAACAAAGTATTTATGGGATTAGCAGTCATTGCAATGGTTGCAGTCCTTACGAGTTGCGGAAAGAAACCTCAGGCTGAAATTGATGCTGCCAACGCTGCCATCGAAGCCGCTAAAACTGCTGAAGCACCAGTTTATGTACCTGCTGAATATGCAGCTGTACAGGATTCATTAAATGCTGCTATGGCTGGCATTACAGCAAAGGAATCCAAATTATTCAAGAATTTCAAAGGCGAAACAGCAAAACTGGCCAGTGTTGTAACTCTTGCCAATACAGTTGCTGCCAATGCTGTTACCAGGAAAGAGGAAGTAAAAGCTGAAGCCGCAAATTCAATGACAGGTATTAAAGCTGTTATCGAAGAGAATGCTAAACTTATCCCGAAACTTCCTAGAGGAAAAGAGGGTGCAGCAGTTATTGAGCAGATAAAAGCTGACGTTGCAACTGTTGACGCTTCAGTTGTTGAAGCTCAGGGTCTTTTTGACAAAGGTTCGTATATGGATGCACTTAACAAGATCAAAGCAGCTCAAGAAAAAGCTGAAGGTCTCAATGCTGAAGTTAAGGAAGTTCTTACGAAAGCCAGAATCAAATTCTAATTCTGTTTCAGAAGATAATATAAAAATCCCCGGGCTTACCCGGGGTTTT
>DAIUKI010000389.1:0-3216 GCA_036848255.1 Bacteroidales bacterium
AAAGGGGCCATCAGCTTGCTTTCGGGTCGTTTGGTATCAAAGCTATGGAGCAGTGCTGGATCACGGGAAGACAGATTGAAGCTGCCCGTCAGGCTGTTACACGCCATATGAAACGTGAGGGACAGATATGGATACGTGTTTTCCCCGACAAACCCATCACAAAGAAACCTGCCGAGGTTCGTATGGGTAAAGGAAAGGGAGCTCCCGAAGGATTTGTTGTACCTGTCACTCCGGGAAGGATCCTGATTGAAGCAGATGGAGTCCCCTATGTCATCGCAAAGGAAGCTCTCAGGCTCGCGGCACAAAAGCTTCCGATACCGACAAAATTCATTGTGAGGACCGATTTCGTACAGGAATAAAACAAAGATACAGATGAAAACTTCGGAAATAAAGGAATTAAGCACACCGGATCTTCTGGAAAGGATAGATACCGAAAGAACCATGCTTGTCCGCATGAAGCTTAATCATGCAATTACACCCCTGGATAATCCGCAGAAGCTGAAAGTGGTAAAGGTTACAATTGCCCGTCTGCTTACGGAATTGCGCACCAGGGAAATTAATGAAAAACCTAAAAGCTAGATAGGCAATGGAAAGGAATATCAGAAAGGACCGTATCGGGGTTGTTGTCAGCAACAAAATGGACAAATCGATCGTCGTGGCCATCAAGAGGAAAGTAAAACATCCTATCTATGGCAAATTTGTCAACAAGACAAAGAAGCTCATGGCTCATGATGAGGAGAATACATGCAATATAGGCGATACAGTACGCATATCGGAGGCCAGGCCTCTGAGCAAGAATAAAACCTGGAGATTGGTTGAAGTAATTGAAAGAGCTAAGTAATCATGATACAACAGGAAAGCAGGTTAACAGTTGCCGATAACTCCGGAGCAAAGGAAGTTTTGTGTATCCGGGTGCTTGGAGGCAGTAAAAAGAGATATGCCAGCGTTGGCGACAAGATCGTTGTAAGTGTTAAAAGCGCTCTCCCTTCGGGTGAAGCAAAGAAAGGCACGGTCAGCAAGGCTGTTGTTGTAAGGACAACAAAGGAGATTCGCCGCCCTGATGGCTCATATATCAGGTTTGATGACAATGCGGTAGTTCTGCTAAACAACCTGAACGAGGTGAGAGGCACCCGTATTTTCGGTCCGGTTGCGAGAGAACTGCGGGATAAGTATATGAAAATAGTCTCTCTGGCACCTGAAGTTCTATAATTTTTAAATAAAGAGCAATGCAGAAGAAACTACATATCAAAAAGGGGGATACGGTTATAGTGATAACCGGTGAATCCAAAGGACAGAAAGGACGCGTTCTCGAGGTTGACAGGGACAAGAACAGGGCCATTGTTGAAGGAGTGAACACTGTATCAAAACATACAAAACCGAATGCAAAATCGCCTCAGGGAGGTATATTGAAAAAGGAAGCCCCGATAAACCTGTCAAATCTTATGCTTGTCGACCCGGCATCGGGTAAGCCTACTCGCATTGGAAGAAGGATAAATGACAAAAATAAACTAGTTCGTTATTCAAAAAAATCAGGAGAGGAGATCAAGTAATGTATACACCTGTATTGAAAACCAGATATAAAGAAGAGATCATCCCTGCATTAATGAAGGACTTCAGCTACAAAACCATAATGCAGGTTCCAAGGCTGGAGAAGATTGTTCTTAATCAGGGTGTTGGACAGGCTATTGCTGACAAGAAGCTGCTTGAATTCAGTGTTAAGGAATTATCCGACATTGCAGGGCAAAAAGCTGTTCAGACCTATTCTTCGAAGGATATCTCAAACTTCAAGCTGAGAAAAAATATGCCAATCGGAGTAATGGTTACATTGCGCAAGGATAAAATGTACGAATTCCTTGAAAGGCTCATCAGCGTTGCTTTGCCAAGGATCCGCGACTTCAAGGGGATCAGCGCCAAACTCGACGGCCGTGGAAATTATACCCTGGGGATAACGGAACAGATAATATTCCCGGAGATTGACCTTGACAAAGTTGCCAAGATAATGGGACTTCAGATGACTTTCGTTACAACGGCAAGGACCGATGAGGAAGCTCTGGCGCTTCTGAAACATTTTGGGTTACCCTTTAAAAACATAAAAAACTGATTATATGGCTAAAGAATCTATGATAGCCCGCGAAGTAAAACGCGTAAAACTGGCTGAAAAATATTCGGCAAGAAGAGCAAAACTGAAAGCTGCAGGTGATTATATCGGACTGAGCCGCCTTCCGCGGAACTCAAATCCCAACAGACAGCATAACAGGTGCAAGCTTACCGGCCGCTCGAGAGGATATATGAGGCAGTTCGGGATAAGCAGGATAACATTCAGGGAAATGGCATCCTTCGGACTTATTCCGGGTGTTAAGAAAGCCAGCTGGTAAAAGTGAGAATGAATATTAACTATTTTAAAGAATAAGAGATGACTGATCCGATTGCAGATTTACTGACCAGAATTAGGAATGCCATTATGGCTGGTCATAAGGTGGTTGAAGCTCCAGCATCCAATCTTAAGAAAGAGATTGCCAGGATTCTGTTTGAAAAAGGGTATATCCTGAGCTATAAGGTGGTTGAAGGAGAAACCAAACAGGGGGTACTCAAAATTGCACTTAAATACAATTCAAAGAGCAAAAAACCTGCTATCAAAAAAATTGACAGGGCCAGTCGTCCGGGCCTGAGGCGTTATATCGCTGCTGATGAAATGCCGAGAGTGCTTAACGGACTGGGAATAGCGATTATTTCTACCTCCAGGGGTCTTATGACCGACAAAGAGGCAAAGAACGAGAATATCGGTGGTGAAGTATTATGTTATGTATACTAATTAGGAGGATGGTATAATGTCACGAATAGGAAAATTACCTGTAAACCTGCCCAAAGGAGTAACTATAAATATAAGTGACTCCAATGAGATCAGTGTGAAAGGACCTTTGGGCGAACTGAAGCAGAACATTGACAAGGACCTTAAGGTTGAAGTTGTTGATAACACAGTTACAATAACAAGGCCCTCGGAATCCAAGAATCATAAGTCGCTTCACGGCCTATCAAGGGCGCTTATTGACAATATGGTGGTTGGCGTATCACAGGGGTTCAAAAAAGAACTTGAACTGGTGGGAGTCGGCTACCGTGCAGAGGCAAAGGGACAGTTGCTCGAAATGAGCCTGGGCTATTCGCATGAAATAATTCTTCAGGTTCCTGAAGAAGTAAAGGTGGAGACTAAAACCGAAA
>DAIUKI010000390.1:0-3195 GCA_036848255.1 Bacteroidales bacterium
AAATTCAATGAACCCTGGGTTACGGACATCTACGGGGTTAATATTCTGACTTTTTGGCATATGTTGTTAGTTTAATATTAGTTTTAAAACCTACCCCTAACCCCTCCAGGGAGGGGATCTTAAATTTATCTACTGTCATTGCGATACCACGGAGCGGGAGAAGCAATCCTTTAATATTTAATATGTGAAATTCTCTATCTGGGTCTTTATTTCTTTAAGGAACAGTGTTGCCGGACCGCCGTCGATTGCCCGATGATCGTATGTCAGCGATAATCCGATGTAAGGAACGAATCCGAATGTGCTGTTGCCGAGATCGGCTGGCCGGTTTATTATTGTGCATACTCCCAGTATGGCACTCTGCGGAAGGTTTATTACGGGAGTGAACATTTCAACACCGTAATTCCCGAGATTTGAAATTGTGAATGATGCGGCAGTACTCTTGATAAGTTCGGGATCAATGTTCCCCTTTTTACATGCATCCGCTGCTGATTTTAGCTCCCGCGATAGTGTCAGAAGATCCATATTATCAGCGTTTTTTACTACCGGCACCATTAGCCCTCTGGGAGTGTCAACAGCTAATCCGAGATGGACTTTGTTAAATACTCTTATGCGGTCCTCAAGGAAATGAGCATTGATCTCAGGTGTTTTTTCAATTGCTTTTATCACGCAGAAACAGATCATGTCATTCAGGGTGATATCCTGTTCTCCCTGACCGTTTTTAATTTTGTCCTTAATCTTCTTTCTGGCCGAAAGAATATTCCGGACATCTGCGCTCATGTGATGAGTAAGCTGGGCTGAGTTCTGAAGTGATGCAAGCATTGTTCTGGCTATCAGCTTCCTGACATTTGAAAGAGGCTTTTCGGTAAATTCATCCGAAGCTATATCACCTTCTTTTATCCTGTACGAGTTTCCTGAAAGAACCTTTTCAATATCACCGCAAACAATCCTTCCGTTGGGACCTGATCCCTGAATGCCATTATAGCTCAGATTTTTCTTTTCCGCAAAGCGTTTTGCCCTGGGTGATATCCTGATTTTGGGATCACCGGTTTCCTTGGCTGATTCAGACTTCAAAGTTACTGCATCCGGTGTTGTTGTTTCGTGTGTCTCACGGATTTTTTCCGGCTTGCCTGTCCCTGTATCTGGATGGATGATCAATGATTCAACTGTTTCGCCCTGATTCCCGATGAAAGCGACATTTACAAGCACTGGTACTTCGGCACCCTCGGTGAAAAGTATCTCCAGCATTGTTCCGTCGACGGGCGATTCCACATCAAACGCGGCTTTATCAGTTTCATATGAAAAAAGCAGATCTCCGGCTCTTACAGTGTCGCCCTTCTGTTTGAACCATTTGGTTATTATGCAGGTCTCGACCGACTGACCCTGCCTGGGCATTATGACTGGGATTGCCATTTTTGGTGAGTGGTTACTGGTTATTTGTGATAGGTTGTTTTGTTGCTGGTTGCTGGTTGATTTAATAGTGGGTGGAAAACTTGTTATTATAGGTTGAATACTAATCTTAATATGTAAAAGCGATAATGTTAACTATTATGCGATTACAAAAATAAATAAATAACTTGTATTTACAAGTAAAATAAGTTATATTTGAAGAAATATTTAAGCCGGATGATATCAGACGGTTCAATACCCCAGCACAGGAGGTTGTACGAAATCCTTCGCAGGCATATCACTGAAGGTGTATATGAGGAAGGTAATCTTTTGCCTTCAGAGAACGAGCTTTGCCAGCTTTATGGAATGACCCGTCCCACGGTCAGGCAGTCGCTCGGCAACCTGGCGAATGACGGATATATCAGGAAGCATCAGGGGAAAGGCAGTATTGTTCAGCATCCTCAAAGGGATATCGGGATATTGTCAGTATCCGGAACCACTTCAGCCGTGGGCAGAAGGAATTTAAGGACCAGGATTATTGTAAAACCCTGTCTTAAATCGTGGCCTGTGGATTTCATGTTCTCTCTTTCGGAACTTGAGGTTGAATCGGGATGCATCTATATGGAAAGGCTCCGCCTACTCGATGAAGTTCCGATATTTTACGATATCAGCTTTATAGCAAATATCAATCTGCCACGAATCACTGCCCGGCAGTTTGAGAACAAGTCACTTTTTGTTATCCTCAGGGAGCATTATAATGTCGAAATAAAAGGAGGAGAACAGCGGATAAGGGCTATTTCACCCTCACAAAAAGTGACCAGATTTCTTAACCTGGAAAAAGGACAGCCTCTCCTTCATCTTGAGAGGAAGATAGAGACAAGTGTCGATGGCTTGTTCCTTTATTCATCAATTTTCTGCAATACAGGTAAATACTCGATTTTCGGGAGATTTTAAGATATTGGCATTCAGTTCCACCTGGAATTGCAAAAAATTATAATTTTATCCCTGAAATATTTCACCGGATATTATCCTGAATTATCCTTAACAACTTAATCAAAAAATTAATTATGAAAGATCAAAACAAATTGTGGTCAAGGCGTCGGTTCCTTGGTTCTGCAGCTTTGGGTATGGCCGGAATGGCAGTTATACCAACACTGACAACTTCCTGTAAAGGAAAAACAAAGGCCAGCGCCGGGGCTGAAGCAATTGACGAAATTACTCTTGGATTCATCGGGATGGGACAGCAAGCGATGTTTCTTCTCAGTGGTTTTCTACAGGTGCCTGGTGTAAGGGTACTTGCAGGTTGTGATGTTTATGGTATAAAGCGCAAGCGTTTTGAAAAGAGGGTTACCGAATTTTATAAAAATGCCGGTAAGGAGGTCAAGGTTGATACGTATGAAAAGTATCAGGATTTGCTGGCAAGGCAGGATATTGATGCTGTTGTAATTGCTGTTCCTGATCATAATCATGCCATGATAGCAATTGCTGCGTGCAAAGCCGGAAAGGACGTATATCTCGAAAAACCAATGACTTTCACGATAAAAGAGGGTCAGGAGCTTAAAAAAGCAGTCCGTGAAAACGGCAGGATCCTCGCTGTCGGAAGTCAACAGCGTTCAAGTTCTGAGTTCCAGCATGTAGTTAATCTTGTTCAGACAGGAGCTCTTGGTAAAATTAGCAGAGTGAATGCATATGTCGGAGCACCCCCGACACCTTATAACCTTCCCGAAGAACCGATACCGGCTGATCTGAACTGGGATCTCTGGCTCGGACCCCTTCCTGCCACAATTCATTATAATAATCAGCTTGATC
>DAIUKI010000391.1:0-3191 GCA_036848255.1 Bacteroidales bacterium
AATTTATGAAAACAAAAGTATTTATTTTGCTATGCTTCTTTTTTGGCATTGGACTGACACAGCTTTCCGCCCAAAATGGCAAGAATGGTACCGGAATAGTCAGGTTTGATTTCCCTGTTGTGGGTAAGTATTTTCCAGTATTTTGTGAAGGTGCTGTTGTTGATTTATTGTATAGTCCTACCGGCTGGACCTGTTATACGACTCAACATTTTGTAAATGGCGAATTGACATGGTTTAGGGACAAGCCAAACAAGGATGTTCAGATGGTCAGTGTAAACACTGGTGAGGTCTTCAGCTCCGGGGGAGGAATGGATCAGTGGCATCTTCAGAATAACAGCTTTGTATGGCTTGGTGTTTTTATCGGGGAAAAGGGAAACCATTATTCTTTTAGAATAACATTCGACTATTCGACAGGAGAAATGATTGATATTAATTCTAGTTGTAACTGGAAATGAATAAGATTTCTCCTTTATGATAACAAGCCCCTGAAAATCAGCCCCGGGAGCTTCAATGTTTTATTCTGTTGAGTGTATACTTTAATTATTACATTCCCTGCTCCTCAAGCCATTTCCTAACCCTTTCATGTTCTGCAATGTATTTTGATTCCATGTTTCGCTGTATCTTTTGAAACCGTTCTTCGTTTCGGATATTGTTAAACATGGGATCATTTTTGATAAGGGTTATCCACCATAACGGATATGTGTTCTTTTTATCAGACTCGTCAAGATACCGGTAAGCCTTTACTTTATCACCCAAAAAGGCATAAGTGCCTGCAAGATCATATTGGGCAACCTTTCTTTGGGCTGTAATCCTGTTCAGTTTTATACTTTCTTCAGAATAGCTGATCTGCTGGTTAAAATAGTATTCAGCCTTTTTTCTTTTCCCCGCCTGCCAGAACGCATACCCGATACGATGCGAACCCTGAAGTGTTAATGCACCTGTTTTTTTACTTTCTTCAACATAATTTGCAGCGTCAAGGTATCTTTCTTCGTTATGATCTGGAATTACACTATATAATAAAAGACTGGTGGTTCCCGAATCTATTTCTTTTTGTTGTTTCTTATAGGTTAAAGCCTGTTCAAAATTTCCCTGGCAAAATTCTATCCATGATAAATTACCCAGGTAAGCTGATTTATTACCTCCCAGTACAAATGCTTCATGATAATAATACTTAGCCTTTTCAATGAACCCGGCGCACAGATAATCATAAGCCAGATCGCTCAACAGTCTCCTGCGGCCTTCTCCCTGAATCAGCATTAATCCTTTATGATAGCTGTCAAGGGCTTTCACATAATCACCGGGAAGCGTGGCAAAAAGATGTCCTTTTTCAAGGTATACCTGATAATAGTTAGGATTAATTTCCAATGCTTTATTATAATTATCCAGAGCTTCTTCAGGCTGTCCCTTCACCCTGAAGTACTCTCCTTTGATAAAATATGCTTCATCCAGCTGCTTATCATATTTAATTGCTGTCTCTGCCAGAGCAAGACAGGAATCAAGATAGTCCTTTTCAAAATAGGTTTCGTAGTAATACCTGTTCCAATATGCAAAGGCCAGTCCCGTATAAGCCTTTGCAAAAGTGGAATCCATAGCAATGGCCCCATTATAGAGACCAGCAGCGGTTTGATAAGAGCTATCATTACGGATGTTTTCAATATCCTTTTGATAACTGTTTGCTTTCAGGTATAAATTTAACACCGCAATATCAGCAGTAGGAATATTTTTTATCAGTTTCTTTTCATCAGGAGTTATCGTTGCCCTTAATCCTGATGCTATGTTCTGTGCAATCCTGCTTTGTGTCCTGAAGAATCTTTTTGTATCCTTCATTCTCTGCTGATATGATTTTGCCCAGATATGTTTGTCAGTGGATACCTCAATTAATTGCACCCTGAGACGGAATGTGCTTCCAAATTTCTGTCCGGAACCTTCAACTACATAATTAACATCCAGCCCTTTACCAATTTCAGCAATACTTTTTGTTGTATTCCTGTATTGTTCTACCGAGGTATGAGAAATAACCCTTAGCTGATGTATTTTGGTAAGGTTGTTAAAAATTTCTTCCATAATACCATCATAAACATACTGGTCAGTAATATCCTCACTGAGATTTCGAAACGGGAGGACAGCTATTGATTTTTCAGGGTTTAATACCGTGTTACCTCCGTCAGCGGAAACATTGCCTGAAAAGTAAGTATATGCCAGGTAAATCAAACCTGCAATAATCAGAATAGCTCCTGAAAAATAAACAAATTTTCGCCAGGCCGGTCTTTTGAAATCCTGTTCTGCAATGACTGGAACAATAATACTTTCCTCCCTGATCTCCGGCTTTCTCTTTTTAACTTTTCCGGGTGGATAACCAAAAAAATCATGAAAACATGAATTAAAATAAGAAGGACTGCTGAATCCTGCTCTGTAAGCAATTTCAGAAACATTACATTCTTCATTTTGAAGCATCTCCAAAGCCTTCTGCAAACGGAGCTCCTGGATAAATTGCCTTGTTGTTTTCCTGTTAATTGAAGTTAGTCTCCGGTTTAAGCGGTAAAGACTGATACCTGATTCATACGCAAGCTCCCTTACCCCGAAATCTGCATTTCCAAGGTTAGCAAGTACTATATCAGTGAGTTTCCTGATAAATACCTGATCGATCGGAGACGAGTCTGTCATGAGTTTTGTTACTAATTAACAGCTCAGAAGGGAATATGTCTTTTTCAAATTTGTTGAAATTTACACATTCCTGCAAATTAATTTGACAACCGCTCTCTTTAATGCAAAGGCAGGTTCAGTTGAACACATTTGGCCGGTTATGACAACTTTATTATATTTATTTACGCATCAGTGATTTAGGTCCGGCTTTCTAACTTACTTTCAGAACATTGTCGTTCCTTTATGTATGTTAAACTTTTCAGACCTTCTTCCGAAGTGGTCAGAGAAGGACGGATTATTAAGACAGGGATTTTCCTAGACCTTTAATACACTATCTTTTGGACAGGCCTAGAACCAAGATCATTTCTGGCCAATATGAGACTCGAATATATTGTGATCAGGTCTCCAGTTTCAAATTTGATGGTTCTAAACCAATCCTCGTTGTTTCCTGAAATATGTTATACTTCTCAGACCTTCTTCTGAAGTGGTCAACGAAGGACGGATTTTGAGGAAAATCAAGCAGCTATTCCCAAATTTTAGGATTTTTT
>DAIUKI010000392.1:0-3190 GCA_036848255.1 Bacteroidales bacterium
ATATTTGAGAATGAACTTCGTGGTCAATTATTTCGGTTTCATTATTAATAACATTGGTTTCTTTCCATATTTCATGAAAAGCACCTTTCGACGTACCTACCAGCCAATGCAGACAATAATCGAAATGATATTTTTTTCGTTCCCATGCTGTGCATTGTCCGCCGGCTACATTGTGCAATTCAAGAATTTCGGTATCAAAACCGTTCATAGCTGAATAAATTCCGGCAGATAAGCCAGCAATTCCACCACCGATAATTATTATCTTCTTTTTCATAATTGCCTTTTATTTAGGTTAAATATAATCCAATCAAACCAATAACTATCCACATGGCTGCAGACATTTAAAATTTTTATCCTTTCCTGTGGCATATATGGGGCAAGCTATTGAGGAACAATCTATAGTCATTCAATAACTATTCTGGCTCATAAAATACGGCATCTTTCTGCTTGCCTGCCTCATGAGTTCATCAACCAGTCTGGCCGGACTACTTAAAGATGATGAAAGTTTGTGGTCGTAATTCCAGATCATCTTTTCTGAGCCGCTATCATGGATCGACAAAGAAACAACCGCCTCGTTTGTCGGGGCCCACCATCCTGCAATTACTGCCAATGCAATAGCAGCACCCTCGGATATTGGTTTTGAAAGCGAGTAATTAGAAGTCAGGATCCCGTCTACATTCAGAACTCTTGATAGGTCGGCAGGTGTTATCAATCCTGCATCTTGAAAACCTGCATCAGATAATAATGCATTTGTAGTTTCAACATCCTGGATATCAACGAAGATAGTTCCCTGCATTTTTCTTTTAAGCATCCAGCTATACATTTCTCGCTGGAAATTGATTGATTCTGTTTTTTGTTGCTCAATAAGTGCGTCAGCATCGACTTTTTTTCTTGCAGCAATAGATACTTTTGGAGGTACTATGGCTATAATTTTTTGAGTACTTGCCAGGGTTCTTGCATCAGGCGTATAAAATACCTTAGCACAACTTTGGAATAAGAATGCAGCGACGATTAATGAAATTAATGATTTTTTCATAATGATTTGATTTTAGTGTTTACTGTAATTTGAGTGTAGTTGTTGAAACAACTTTATTGAAATTATTCACCGGGATTAACTGAAATGATTATCAGGTTTAAATCCATTATTCTGTTTAAAACTCCATGCATATGTGCTTCATCCTTAAGATTTCCTGTAAGAATTGTATTGTTTCCTTCATAACTGATCTCCAAGCCCTCAAACCAATCCTTCCATTTTTCATTAAGATGTCCCTTTACTTTTATTATTGCCTTGCCTTTCATTTTATATTGATTTAATTTCTTAACAAATGTCGGGTACCCCCATCAAAAAAAAATCACCCCTGAGGGTGATTCGTGAGGGTGATTTTGATAAATCAAACTTAAATTGTCCCTGCAAGTTTCTTTTTATACTGAAATACTGAGGACGCACAAGGGTTAAATCCTTTTTCCTACTTTTAAAACCTCAAACGAAAAAGATGATCAGCTCTAAACGATTCCTTCTCTTTATCCTATTCTTTCTTTCCGGAGGAATATTGCTTTTTTCCCAGGAGAAGGCTGTGAACCGGAATAAATACCGTATTAATATATCACGAACCAGCGAGGCAATGAAGATTGATGGTGTACTTGATGAGCAATCCTGGAAGGTCTCAGAGATAGCTGAGAATTTTATCCGTGTGACGCCGGTAGATACAGGTTTTGCAATTGCAAAAACTACTGTAGTAATCACCTACGATAAATCAAATATATATGTCGGAGCTGTCTGCTATGATCCCTTACCCGGAAAAAGACCTGTGGAATCATTGCGGAGGGATTTTGAGTTTGGCAAAAATGATAACTTCAGGATACACATAGATACCTATAATAACATGACGAATGGATTCGCCTTCGGTGTCTCTGCAGCGGGAGCCCAGTGTGACGGAGTGATAAATAACGGTAACCAGTCGAGCTTTACCTGGGATATCAAATGGAAATCCTCAGTGAAGAGCTACAACGATCGCTGGGTGGCTGAGATGGCCATCCCATTCCGCAGTCTCCGATATTTCGGGGGAGAGAAAGAATGGGGCGTCAACTTTGGTCGGCTCGATCTTAAAACGAACGAAAAATCAGCATGGGCTCCTGTTCCGCGTCAGTTTCCTCATAACTCCCTGCCACATGCAGGAACGCTGATGTGGGATAAATCCCCTGATAAAGCAGGATTACGGTTATCCATCATCCCTTATGCCACCTCAAAAGTCATAAAAAACAGAGAAGCGGGTGAATCTGCAAAATGGAAATGGAATGCAGGTTTTGATACTAAAATGATATTGTCAACATCCATGAACCTCGACCTTACAGTCAATCCTGATTATTCCCAGGTTGAAGAAGACAGGCAGCAGACCAACCTCGATCGGTTTGAATTGTTTTATCCTGAAAGACGACAGTTTTTTCTTGAGAACAGTGACCTGTTTGCCAATCTCGGGAACAGTCAGGCACGTCCTTTCTTTTCAAGGCGTATCGGACTTAATGTACCTGTAAATTTCGGCGGAAGATTGACCGGAAGGATTGGCAATAAATGGAGAATCGGGATGATGGATATGCAGACGGGATCAAAAGGAGAAAACCCTTCAGGAAATTACGCGGTCGCTGTTCTGCAGCGTGAGATCTTCAGCCGTTCCAGTATTGTTGGATTTCTAGTTAATAAAAAGATCACCGAATTGTATGATGATTCTGCGTTCACAGGATACAGGTACAACAGGGTGGCAGGACTAGAATATAATTACGCCACCGCAGATAACCAATGGCAGGGTAAGATATTCTATCATCAGTCATTTTATCCCGGAGCAAGCATGGATGCTGCAGCTGTTTCCGGAAATATCAGCTATTCCTCTCAGTACCTGAAAGCCGGCATCGATCAGTCGTGGATAGGATCGGATTACATTGCAGAAGCGGGTTATATCAGAAGAACCGGTTTCTATGAGATCACACCGTCTGTCAGCTACCTGTTTTATCCATCAGGGTCGAAAAGGATCATCAGTCATGGTCCCGAAGCCAGCTTCAATGCGATCTTCGATCCGAAATTCAACCTTACTGACCGGGAAACACAGCTTTCATATAATATCGGATGGCAGAACAAAAGCCAGCTGTCCGTCAGTATAGAAGAACAATTCGTTAAGCTCAGCCTTGCTTTTGATCC
>DAIUKI010000393.1:0-3164 GCA_036848255.1 Bacteroidales bacterium
AATATTTTTTTCATGGCATACGAATTTTAGATGAATTAACTGTACAACCAATACTTTTACAAATCAGTGTCAAAGTTAGGAAAAATTCACGGATTAGAAATAAGATGATGCACGACGCACGACTCACGACGCACGACGCACGACTCACGACACACGACGCACGGGCTTCCGATTTCAGCCCCTGTGTCGTGTGTCGTGCGTCCTGCGTCTTTAATTGATCTCCCTGATCTTGATATTCTTAAACGACACCTTATTCCCATGATCCTGCAGCAGTATCCTTCCTTCGGTCGTTTCTCCGAATCCCTTTACTGGTTTGAACTTGCTGGTTGCAACAAGCTCTCTCCAGGCCGGTGTTGACCTTTCATATTCAACTGTAAGGAACCCGTTCAGCCAGTGCTGTACCGTGTTCCCGCTGACAACTATCTTTGCACTGTTCCACTGATTGGGGCCATTATCCCGTTTATTCTTTGGAGCAATAAGGTCATAGAGCCCCGAAAGAGTCCTGTTCCCTGCAATACCTGCCCTGGCATCGGGATGATTCTTGTCGTCAAGTACCTGGTATTCGCATCCTATTGATGCAAGTGATCCGTTTTCTGCTTCTGTGTCGATAAAATATTTTATTCCGCTGTTGGCTCCGGTTGTATACATGAAATCGACTGAAAGCTCAAAGTTCCTGAACTTGCCGGTGGTTACAATATCGCCTCCCTCACCGGGTTTCTTCGATTCAGGATTTATTGAAAGCATACCATCCCTTGCATCCCAGCCGGTTGCAGGGAAAACCTTTGTTTTTGCATTCATCCAGCCGGCAGGAGTTGATCCGTCAAATAATAGTTTCCACCCGTCTGCTTTTTCTCTTTTGGTTAGGTTGTTATCAAGGTTTTTCCGTGGTTTAACGCTGTTGCATCCTGAAAAAATTAAGGAAAACAGCAACAGATAAAAGCAAGCCTGGTTTTTCATAGATTTCTTTGTTTTATTTTATTTTGTTAAGATACCATTCCGAATGCCATTGTATTACTGGTATTCCATTTTCCCATTCAACCGGAAGCCATATGTGCCTGCTGTCGGCCAGGTTCTCCGGGATCCACCTGTCGCCCAAATAGATGAACTTATTCTTCTTTCCACGTGCCGGCAGGACAAATGTACTCTGCGATCCGAAAGTGGTCTTGTTTTCCTCGTCGGTTCCCCGGCAGGGATTGCCAAGCGCCTTCCATTCACCAGATAGCTTGTCTGCAGATGAGAGCCTGCCGGGGTTTGGTTTCCATCCTGTTGTGCCCGAAGTGAACATAAAGTATTTCCCCTTTGAATAAAAGATTGCAGGAGCCTCATTCGATTCTCCAGGTAGCACCCTGTAATACCTGCCTGTAAAATCGAGATAATCATCAGTCAGCTCAGAAAAATGGAGAGTCATATTTTCTTCCGCGGAATGAACATGATATGCTTTGCCGTCCCTGTCGACATACAACGTCATATCACGTGCCATTTGTCCTCCGGCAAAATCGCGCCTGACAAATAACCCTTCCTTAACAGCTTTTATCCATTCATCGGACCAGCTTTTCAGACGAGCCTCTTCAGGGAGGGGTGATTTGAATTCTTCCGGGAAATTAACCGGCCATACACCGGCATTGGGCCGAAGGCTCCTGAGGTACTTATATGGGCCTCCTATTTTATCGCTTACAGCAACGCCCGTAAGCGCTGCCCTGTATCCCTGTCCTTTCAGCTCATGGTGAAACCACATAACGAACTTCCCTGTCTTTTTGTTGAATATGACCTTGGGCCTTTCGATCACGCATCCCGGCTGAAGCAGACTCAATGTATCATTGATGACCTTAAGGGCAAGACCTTCGTTTTTCCAGTTCAGAAGATCCTTAGATGAATAGCAGCCGACGCCATAGTTGGTTCTGTCCTTTTCCCCGCGCGGAAGCCTGCTTTCGCCGAACCAATAGTAGGTTCCATCATGGAGTAGGATACCTCCACCATGTGCGTTAATATGTTTCCCATCTGTGTCTGACCATATCTCACCAGGTTTTATTGATCTGTTATTTTGTGAGACAGCTGATGATACTATCAGGATCATTGTTAAAAGCAGGAAGATTTTTTTCATGCAAAGGCTTTGGTTTATTCTTTATTTTAAGTTGTTGAAAGGTATGATTTTTTTTATTTTTGGAAATGTAATCCAATAAAAACATGAAAAATCATAAAACAACCTTCGGTAGATTCAATATCGTTTTATTCCTGCTGGCCGGTTTTGCCTTGCAGAATTCGCATGCCCAGACTGTTGTCGGACTCGATAACTGGTTCAACCGTGAAACGAATGTCAAGACCCTGCAGCCTTTCCATTACCTCTGGACCGATACCGAGTGGAGCGGATATTCCCGCTGGGGCGAGATATTTACATCAAAGGGAGCGAAGATCACAACGCTTGAAAAGCCTTCAGTATCAGTTCTCAAAGCCATTGATATATATATTATAGTTGATCCCGATACCACGACCGAATCAAAATCACCTAATTACTTTATGGCTGATGATATAAAAGCCATTAAAAAGTGGGTCAGGAATGGAGGCGTTCTTGCAGTTCTGGCAAATGATGCACCAAACTGTGAGTTCACTCATCTTAACAAGCTTATGAAAAACTTCGGGATGTTCTTCAACCATGTTACACTTCATCCGGTAACTGGAACTGATTTTGCAATGGGAGCCAGCACAAAGTTCCCGGATCATCCTGTATTCAAAGGAGTATCGAAAATATATATCAAGGAGGTTTCAAATATCAGTCTTTCACGTAATGCAAAGGCAATCCTTGAGGAGGACGGAAAGGTTCTGATTGCTGAATCCGGCTATGGCAAGGGGTATGTATTCGCGATTGGTGACCCCTGGATCTACAATGAATATATTGACCATGACAGGCTTCCCACCAGCTTTGAGAACAGGAAAGCGGCGGAGAACCTGACGGAGTTCTTACTGAAAAAGACAGCGCCTAATGAATAAATTTATTACAGGCATAATTGTTTCGTTTCTTCCGCTCAGTTCAATTTTCTCCCAGTCTGTTCCCGCCGACAGAACCATGTCTGCCATGGTACTTGCCAACAAACACTTCATGGAAAAATGGCCCGATGTTGGCAAGACCATAATAACCGAGCGGGAGCGCCCCAGCAATATATGGACCC
>DAIUKI010000394.1:0-3150 GCA_036848255.1 Bacteroidales bacterium
TTCAATATATCGGAAAGGATCCACTGGTTTTCCTGTCAGTAATGAACTTATTTTATGATCCTATAAAAGAAAACAGGAATAAATTCAGGTACTGGGAGAACAATTTTACATTTGGTTATACAGGTATATGGTTCAGCAACCCCGAAGGTTTGAGATACCGGTACAGGCTTGAGGGAAATGATGCTGACTGGACATATTCCTCACGTAATCAGACCCTGACATATTCAAATCTTCAACCGGGGAAGT
The DNA here is from genome assembly GCA_036848255.1 of Bacteroidales bacterium. Taxonomy (GTDB): domain Bacteria; phylum Bacteroidota; class Bacteroidia; order Bacteroidales; family VadinHA17; genus LD21. Next base: position 247 of record DAIUKI010000394.1, read on the forward strand.
ATTCCTTTATTTCAGAAGTGAGCCTTGATGAAAGAAACTGGTTCAGTTCTCCGGACTCTGCCTATTCTTTTGCAATTTCCCCTCCGTTCTGGCGCCGTATCTGGTTCCTGGCAGGTGTTATACTTTTGATTTTTCTGGCAATATTTTCCTATATAAGGTTAAGGTTGCAGAGTCTTAGAAAAGACAAGAAACGACTGGAGGCTGTAGTTCAAAAGAGGACCGAAGAGATCAGTAATCAGAATAAGGTCCTGGAAGCACAGAAAGAAGAGATCCAGTCCAGCATGCATTATGCCCGGCGGATCCAGTCGGCTACCCTTCCACCTAAGAATAAACTTGAAGCGATCCTTAAAGACTATTTCATCCTTTACAAGCCATGTGAAATTGTCAGTGGTGATTTTTATTGGGTTGCAAAGGTCAGTTCCAATATTTTCTTTGCCGCGGTCGACTGCACCGGACATGGTGTCCCCGGTTCATTTATGAGCATGCTGGGGCTCAGCGCCCTGAATGATATAGTTAAATCCCTTACAAAAATCAGGGCTTCCGTTATCCTTGATCAGCTTAATGTAAGGATAAGGGAAGCCCTCCACCAGGGAGATGAAAGGGAGATGGATACACACGAGGGGATGGACATTTCGTTGTGCATACTTGATATAAAAACAAGTATTCTTCAGTTTGCAGGCGCCAATAATCCCTTCTATCTTATCAGGAATAATTCCCTGACAGAAATACCAGGTGATCATATTGACATAGGTAGCCACACCACGGAAACAGAGGAATTCACCAATCATGAGTTAAAATGTGAACCGGGAGATTTGATTTATCTTTTCACCGATGGATATGCTGATCAGTTTGGAGGTCCCTCCAGGAAGAAATACAAATCTCAGAAATTCAAGGATCTTCTCCTGTCAATTCATAATGAATCCATGGATAGCCAGAAACTGATGCTTGACAAGGAATTGGAAAACTGGAAAGGCGGCTTTGAACAGATCGACGATATCCTGGTAATGGGCATTAAAATTCAGAAGCCTGACTGATCCGCTTTATTCCTGACCGATATCGAAGTCTTTCTGAACATAATCAAAGGGTATCCTTGCCATCCTTGACATCTCCCTGCCGACTTCCAGCATATCATTGTCATCAGAATCATAATGCCATCTTATTTTTGCATTCTCCCCATTTGCCCTGAGAGCGGCGACCTTTTTACAAAAATCCAGAATGTATTTTGCTGATGAGGAATTGAAGTAATTAAAATCGAGGTTAAACTCGATCGGATCTTTTCTGTCATTGGAGCCCGAAAGATGACGGCTGAAGTCATTCACCCAACCCATTATCTCATCATAAAATGCAGGGACATTCGGCGGCCTTGACTCTCCTGAGATTTCAAACTTTCCCGCTTCCGGATCAAAATGCACCTCCGGGGAATTAGATGTCCTGTCAACAATCAATTTTCTCATGACAAATATTCATTTACTGAAATTTTTAATTCAAAATAACTGGTCCGCTCATCAAGCACCGTTACATTGAATTCAATATCATTCCCTGACTTAAGTTTAATAAGCATAAGACCAAGTCCGGCTCCCATTTCATCCTTTTCATGTTCCTTATTAATCTTCTCTTTCAGCCTGGCAATAAGTGAGGTGTCATCCATTGCATTTATCTTTTCAAGATTCAGGACCAGACCTGCGGCCTTATCAGCATCAATGAGATTGCACGCTTTAATAAGAATTTTACCATCCTGCTTTTCTACAGATATCTGCGACCCGGAGCCCGGTTTATCTCCGGAACGTTTTGTTGAATACTTGATAATATTCTCAAGACACTCAACCACTATTGCATAAACCCTCCTTCCCGTTTCCCTGTCGATGTCTGTGAATCCCCCGGACTCCTTCAGATCATTTAAAAGGAGATCAACAGTTTTGTAATCGAGCTGACCTGAATAATTCAATAATACTGATGATTCAGTCATACGGTTAATTCTTACCTTTAACAAAGATAAATTTTATGATTTACCTGAATGAATCAGTTACAAGTTTTTTCACATTTTAATCCCCGTAAATAGTATTTCATGAGCGAACAGATATTAAAAGCACTTATCCAGCTCTTTGCGCTGATCAGTGATATTCATGAAGACACTGTTATAACAAGCAAGGGAAAAGATATTGTCAGGCTGTTCCTTAACAGACATCTGAATAAAGAACAGGTTGCACTTTATATGAAAATGTTTGATGAATACCTCGCACAATACAGTTCTGAAAGAATAACAAAAGGCAGCATAAAGGACAGGAAACGGACCTCTCTTAATGCCATGAGAATACTTGCAATCTGCGAAAAGATCAATGAAGAACTTCAGCAAAAAAACAAGGTTTTTCTTTTGGCTAAACTGATCGATTATATCTCTTTCGGTGAAGAAATTACCGAAAACGAACTCGATTTTCTGCGTACTGTTGCTGATGCTTTCTATATTACAGGATCTGAATACCAGGATATTTCCGGATTTATTATGGGGACAGAGGCGGATATTCCTGGCAAAAAGAACCTGCTGGTAATCAATAATGACAAAGGTTCTGAGTATCCCGGTGTAAACCATGTCATTGATTTGAGAATTAAAGGAACGATCAGTTTCCTCCATGTCACGAGTACCAATACTTATCTGATGCGGTATTCGGGCAACGATGATCTGTACCTAAACGGTCAGACTATTACCCCATCAGTTACATATACTTTTGATCATGGCTCCTCTGTTCGTGGTTCAGGCATTAATCCTGTCTATTATTCGGAAGTGGTTAGCATCATTTCGGGAACATCATTTTCAGCGAGGGTATTCCTTGATGCAAACGATGTATCTTACCGATTCAGGAAAAGCGACAACGGGATCCGGAATCTTAATTTTCATGAAGAATCAGG
>DAIUKI010000395.1:0-3143 GCA_036848255.1 Bacteroidales bacterium
CTGCACTTATTACATTTCCACTCATGGCTTCCATTCAGGAAATGTGTGCAAGAATTGGTTTGGTTACTTCACATGGTTTAGCAGGAACGATTAAAATTAATTATTCAAAACCCGTTTTGTATTTAATGTTGTTGTTTAGTTTTCCTGCCATTGTAATGAACATTGGTGCTGACATTGCAGGAATGGGCGCAGTAGGAAATCTGTTATTCCCTTCAATACATGCAACTTATTTCAGCATCGTTTTCACCGTTATGCTCCTGGTTTTAATAATTTATTTGCCTTATCAAAAAATTGCTGCAATTCTGAAATATCTCTGCATCGTTCTTTTGGTATATCTGGTTATTCCTTTTCTATACCAACAAGATTGGGTCGCCGTTTTAAAAGCCACTTTTATTCCAACATTAAAGTTTGACAAAAAGTTTATCAGCGTTCTGGTTGCTATCCTTGGAACTACAATTTCACCCTATCTTTTCTTTTGGCAGGCAACAATGGAAGTAGAAGAGAATGTGAAAAAACATTTGGTAGTGAACAAAAGAATTATTCACGAAATGAAACAAGATGTCGATTTTGGAATGTTATTTTCGAATGTTACCATGTTCTTTATCATTCTTAGCACAGGGTCTGTATTATTTGATGGTGGCATTCATCAGATTGACACCGTTGAACAAGCAGCTCAGGCATTGAAACCATTAGCGGGTAATTCAGCCTATATACTTTTTGCTATTGGCATAATAGGAACCGGATTTCTGGCCATTCCTGTTTTGAGCGGTTCTCTTTCATATATCATCATCGAAACCTTTGGATTGAAAGGAGGATTGGATAAAAAATTTCACCAGGCAAAAGCATTTTATGCTATCATTGCCATTTCACTGATCCTCGGATTATCGATGAATTACATAGGCATTTCGCCAATTAAGGCTCTGATTTATACGGCCATTCTTTATGGAATGACTGCACCAGTACTAATTGCAATAATTATTCACATTTCGAACAATAAAAAAATAATGGGCAAATTTACAAACGGAAAAACTTCCAACATTCTTGGATTTACAGCATTAATTCTTATGAGTGTTGCTGCTGGGATTTTAATTTACATGCAATTTACATGAACGTAAACTGTACACCTTAAATTACGAACAATGTCCTTTAATATATTTAAAGATCATTGCCCAATATTTAGTCTTCTGCCAAAGGGTTTACCCCATCTCAATTCAAAAATCCTAAGAATAATAGACGGTATGATTTGGGAGATGTGAATGATGTAACATATTTACAGAGTTGTGTAACACTTTCCGGTTTTAATAAACACATATTTGTATTGTGTAATTTCATTACCAATTTAAAATCCAAAAAAATGAACAAAACAGTGATTAAAGGAAACTGGAACGAGCAAAAAGGTAAGCTAAAACAGAAATTTGCGATACTTACTGACAATGATTTAATGTTTGAAGAAGGCAAAAAAGAAGAGATGTTTGGCAGGCTTCAGATAAAGCTTGGTAAAACAAAAGAAGAACTGCATAAGATTATTGCTTCAATATAATTGTCAATCTTAATTCAAAAAGTCATCGTTTATCGGTTATCGCTGAATGGTGATTTTTTTTTGAAACGATTTCTGACTATCTCATAATCAAACTTCGCACGGATGAAATCTGATGTATTTAATGAAAAAATTTAGTCCTGTTATTAAAGTAAAAGCAATTGCAACAGAGCGATCCATAAGGCTCGTCGAAAAGACAATTGCAAAAGCTGCCGATGCAGGTAACTTTCTGACAAATATTGCAGATGTTTTCTTGTTTATCGCTCGTGTGATAAAAGAAACATTTTCACGCGATTTTGAATATAAGGAGTTCCTGCGTCAATGCTTTCAAATAGGAAATAAAACATTACCCCTTATTTCAGTAACAGGAATCATTATTGGTTTAGTGCTTACTATTCAGATGAGACCTTCCCTTTTGAGTTTCGGGGCAGTCAGCCTGCTTCCAGGAATGGTAGCCGTATCTCTTATCAGGGAAATGGGGCCGGTAATTACTGCCTTGATATGTGCAGGGAAAATCGGTTCAGGCATGGGTGCAGAGCTGGGTTCAATGAGAGTATCTGAGCAGATTGACGCCATGGAAGTATCATCTACCAATCCTATAAAATTTTTAGTTGTAACACGGGTCTTGGCAGCTACGCTGATGATCCCATTATTAGTATTATATGCCGATGCGCTTGGAATATTGGGAAGCTGGGCGGGAGCGAATATTAAAGGAGATGTAACATTTGCCTTGTTTTTCTCGCAGGCTTTCAGCCAGATTGCTTTTATTGATTTTTTACCGGCTCTTGTTAAAACCTTCTTTTTCGGTTTAGTGATTGGTTTTGTAGGTTGCTATAAAGGATATACGGCAGGACGCGGAACGGAGAGTGTTGGTATTGCTACGAATTCAGCTGTAGTGCTATCCTCATTGCTTGTGATAATTATAGATTTGATAGCTGTACAAATTACCGACATTCTATGAATACTACACTAATATCAAATGTTTCTTCAGCTAAGGTAGAAAACCCCGAACAGGTTATTGAAATAAATAACCTGAAGAAAGGGTTTGGTACAGAGGATGTATTAATAAATGTGTCGCTGAAACTTTATAATGGTGAAAACCTTGTGATCCTTGGAAAATCCGGCTCAGGAAAATCGGTCCTGATAAAATGTATTGTTCGTTTGCTCGATCACGATGGCGGAACAATTGATGTACTTGGGGAAAATGTGAGTGCATTGGACCATGACAGATTGAGTGAATTGAGAAAGAAAATCGGTTTTCTTTTTCAGAGTGGCGCTTTGTATGATTCCATGACTGTAAGACAAAATTTAGAATTTCCATTGCGAAGAATAAAAAAGAATCTTAATCAAAAAGAAATAAACGAAAAAGTACAGGAAGTTTTAGAAAATGTCGGTTTATCTGATGCCTTGAATAAAATGCCATCGCAATTATCCGGAGGAATGCGCAAGCGAATCAGCCTGGCACGAACACTTGTTGTTGATCCCCTGATAATGTTGTATGATGAACCAACAACCGGACTTGATCCGGTAACATCAGATGAGATAAGTTTACTTATTAATAAAGTTCAAAAAATATATAAAACTTCTTCAATCATCATCACACATG
>DAIUKI010000396.1:0-3129 GCA_036848255.1 Bacteroidales bacterium
ACAATATCGCTGGTTGCATCGAGGAATATGGAAGCGATCTGGTTTAGCACCTGCCCCTTGTATGGGATTCCCCTTGGGAGTACAACATCGAAAGCTGATATCCTGTCGGACACTACCATCAAAAGGTACTTGTCATCAATATTATAGACGTCCCTCACCTTTCCCTTATAAATGCTTTTTTGTCCGGGAAAGTTGAAATCTGATGCCATTATTGTCTTATCCATTTAGTTCCACCTTTTATTTATATTGTATAGCCCCCCTTCAGGCCTGCCCTGACCGAAGCGTCAGGAGGGGATGGGGGCTTGCTTTCTTCTTCCTCATATGCTCTCACAATCCTTTTTACGAGTTTATGACGCACTATATCCCTTTCATCAAACCTGATAATTGAAATACCCTCAATATCAGCAAGTATTCTCATAGCCTGAAGCAACCCCGATTCAGATCTCTTTGGAAGATCGATCTGGGTGGTATCACCTGTCATAATAAATCTGGAGCTTACACCCATCCTGGTGAGGAACATTTTAAGCTGGCTCATCGTTGCATTCTGTGCTTCATCAAGAATCACGAATGCATCTTCAAGCGTTCTGCCTCTCATAAAAGCAAGCGGTGCTATCTGGACTGTTCCGTCTTCCATCCACGTTTCAAGCTTTTTGAATGGTATCATGTCATGAAGAGCATCATATAAAGGCTGAAGGTATGGGTCGAGTTTTTCCTTCATGTCTCCGGGCAGGAATCCGAGCCTTTCACCCGCTTCGACTGCAGGACGTGCCAGAATGATCTTCTTAACCTCCCTGTCTTTCAATGCCCTTACTGCCAGTGCTATGGACGTATATGTCTTTCCGGTACCGGCAGGGCCCTCTGCAATTATCAGGTCATTTTTTTTATAATCGTTTACCAGGCGGACCTGATTAACTGTCCTTGCCCTTATGGGCTTGCCACTGGTTCCAAAAACAATAACCTCCTCGAATTCACCGTTTGATGCAGATTTCATGTGGCCGGCATCAAAAAAATATTTTTCTATATCCTCTTCATCAAGCCGGTGGTACTTCTGATAATACTCAAGGATCTCATTGAATTTTTCAGCGAAAATTGTTATTTCGGCCTCCTCCCCAATGCATTTCAGTTCATTTCCCCTGGCGATGATCTTTATTTTCGGGAAAAAACATCTGATCTTATCAAGCAGGGAATTATTTGTGCCATAAAAGATTACAGGATCAATATCTTCCAGAAAAATTACCAACTCAGTCATTGAAACTTTTAAAATCTTATAATCCCCGCCTTAAATTCAACAAAAAGTCTTCCCCTGTCTTTTTACCCCTAAATCCCCCATACCCTGGGGGGTTGGGTGGTAAACTTCAGCTTTTCCAACAATCCCAAGGGAGTGTTTAACTGTTCTTTAAAAAAGATTAATAGAACCTCACAAAGTAAGCTTATTTTTTCTTTAGAAGATTATCTTTGTCCTAAGTTTTTTCCCTATGCCTGTAATAACCCTGACAACTGAATGGAGACCTGACGATATCTACAACGGGATCATAAAAGGAAAGCTTTGCAGCTTTTGTCCGGGAGCAACCATTATCGACAATGCATCAAATATTGCACCCTTTAATATTTCGCATGCATCTTTCGTCATCAGGAATACTTTCCTCAATTACCCGGAGGGTTCCATCCACATAATATGTGTTCATTCAGAAGGACAAAAAGGTGCTGAGCGCTTAATTGTAAAGTCAAGGGGCCATTTTTTTATTGGTACCGACAATGGAATCTTCAGTCTTATCCTTAATGCTGATCCCGATGAAATCGTGAGCATTGAACCAGGCGGAACAAATGATGATATGGAGATTTTCGCAAAAGCAGCGGCCGGACTGCTGGCAGGCAAAAGTCTGTCTCAGCTTGGCTCCCCGCTGAGAAACATTATTGAAACCCTGCCGCTCAGGGCAACGATTGATGCCAACGTAATAATTGGAAGCATTATTTTTATCGATTCTTACGGAAATGCAATTTCGAATATAACCAGGGAAATATTTTTCAGGGTATTTGAAAATAAGGAGTTCAAAGTTTATATCAAGAGCAATAAAAATTACACAGAACATATTTCCAAAACCTACAATGATGTGCCTGTCGGTGATTTACTGGCCAGGTTCAATTCTCTCGATCTTCTTGAAATTTCAATAAATGGCTCCAATGTGTCGGAACTGCTGAGTATCGAAATAGGCTCTGCAGTGAGGATTGATACGGAAAGTACCAATGCGCCATCTAACCGGTTATTCTAATAGCAATACTGATGACTGATAAAGATAAAAGCTGTGAGGAGTTCAGGAAGCTCCTCGATATTATTGATGAACTCAGGGTCAAATGCCCCTGGGATATGAAGCAGACCAGCGAGAGCCTCAGGAAACTTACAATTGAAGAGACTTTCGAACTGGCCGACGCAATTTCTTCAGGTGATGACGAAGGGATAAGGAATGAGCTGGGGGACCTGATGCTTCACATAGTATTTTACGCAAAAATAGGATCGGAGAAGAATCTGTTTTCAATGACAGAGGTACTTATGGGAATAAACGAAAAGCTAATATACCGGCATCCACATGTCTTTGGTGAAGTGGAGGTATCAAATGCTTCAGAGGTTGAGAAGAACTGGGAACATCTTAAAATAAAAGAGAATTCTGATTACAAACCTGTGCTCTCTGGCGTTCCGTCATCACTGCCGGCTATTATCAAGGCCAACAGGATCCAGGAGAAGGTGAGAGGTGTGGGATTCGACTGGGAGGTCCGCTCACAGATATGGGATAAGGTGCTAGAAGAACTGACTGAACTGAAAGAGGAAATAGATAATCATAACACCGAAAGCATCGAATCGGAACTGGGCGATGTACTGTTCTCAATAATTAATGCTTCCCGTCTCTACGGGATAGATCCTGAAGCCGCCCTTGAAAAAACAAACAGGAAATTCATAAAGCGTTTCAATTACCTTGAAAAAGAGACAATGGTGAAGGGTAAGTCGCTCCATGATATGAGCCTCGATGAGATGAATGTTATCTGGGAAGAAGCGAAAAGATTGGATTGACCTCACCCTAAATCCCTCTGCTTTCATACACCTCACCCTAAATCCCTCTGCTTTCATACACCTCA
>DAIUKI010000397.1:0-3126 GCA_036848255.1 Bacteroidales bacterium
GCATCTGGATATCAATGAAGATCAGATGAACATCTTCCCTGGCAATAAAATCCATTGCATCAAGAGGATTATCGAATCCACCCAGCAGATTCAACCACGGGGTTTTTTCAACATACCCTGTAACAAGCTGTAAAGCAAGAGGTTCATCGTCGATGGCAATAGTATTTATCATTATTGAGGTTTAATAGTCAGAAATACCTTAAACGTATTTTCCGATTTATCAATCTTTAATTCATGACAGCCCGGGAACAGCAGATTAAGTCTTTTTCCTGCATTTTCAAGACCTATTCCCGAATGTCCGTTTGGATCTTCCTCTTTTGTCTTTATCAGGCTGTTGACACATCTGAAAGATATAGATTCGATGGTTACCATCATTTTAATATCAATAAAAGACTTTTCACGATAACTTATTCCGTGCTTGAAAGCATTTTCGATAAAAGGGATAAATAACAGCGGGGGAATGTTTTTGTCTTCGTATTTTTCAGGAAAGGAGACTGATAATTGTACCTTGTCATTTACCCTTAATTTCATAAGATCGATATAATTATTCATGAAATCGATCTCATGGCTCAACATTGTATTTCCCTTTTCCGACTCATAAAGAAGATATCTCATCAGCTTTGACAATTTCAACACGGCTTTTTGGGAATCATCAGCATTAATACTGATAAGTGAGTAGATATTATTGAGAGTATTGAAAAAGAAATGAGGACTTATCTGATTTTTGAGAAATGCCAGTTCGGAATTAAGACGTTCCTTTTCTGTTTCTTTTTGAAGCTCCTCAATCTGCGACTGACGTTCAAGTACTCTCAATCCCAGGCTGAAAAAAACAAGGAACAACGAAGTGAATCCATAATTATAAAGATGCATGCCACGGAATGGAGGTCCTGGTCTGGCCACTGCGGCTCCGCCTCCTGGTGGTAGTCTTTTGTCATGCTCTCCTGGTTGCCCGTCGATTTGTTCAGACCTGTCTGATGCTGATTCATATTTAAAAACCAGCTTGTTCGAAATATCTGACACAAAATAAAAGCAGGCAATAAGAATAAGAACTGAAACATAGTACCTGTATTTATTCTTGTTGAAAAAGAATTTTGGCACCAGGAAAAGATAATTGACATAAAATATTATCCCGCCTATGATTGTGTTAATATAGTAAAGCCATATAAAATCTTTCCCGATCTGCCACCGCTGAATCAAATAAAGGGGTAAACCAATCAGAATAGCCCAGGCCAGAAGATGGAGAAGTACTTTAATTATTTTGCCTTCAAGAAAATGCCTTTTCATCACTATATTATTATTCATACCTGAGGGCATCAATCGGATTCAGGTTTGCTGCCTTACGGGCAGGATACCAGCCGAAGAAAACACCTATTGCAAAACAAACCGCAAATGCAAGAATAACAGACTGAGTTGTGACAACAGTCGGACTGTTCATCAGCGATCCGGCACCTTTTGCAATCAGGTAGCCAAAAATCACTCCAAGAGCTCCACCTAATATACTCATTATTATTGATTCAACCAGGAATTGCCTCAGGATATCCTGGCCCCTTCCTCCGATTGACATGCGAAGTCCTATTTCACGGGTACGTTCTGTTACTGAAACGAACATGATATTCATGATACCGATACCCCCAACAAGAAGAGATATTCCTGCAATTGCTCCAAGAAGATACGTCATAATATCGGTAATGGATGAAACGGTTTCGAGAAGCTCCGACTGCGACATAACTCTGAAATCATCCTCTTCCGATTCCTTTAGCTTATGGTTTCTCCGGAGTATTTCTGTCACCTCTTCAATTGCGGCTGCACTTTTCTCCTCAGTTACAGCCGAAGCATAGATCCCGTTAATATAATCGATTGCTGCAAGGCGGCGCTGAACAGTTGTGTAAGGAGCAAGTATAAGATCATCCTGATCCTGTCCCATTCCGCTTTCACCCTTATCCTCAAGGATACCAATAATTTCAAACGGCAGGTTTTTAATCCTGATCGACAATCCGACCGGATCGCTTCCTTCGCCAAACAGATTTTCTACGACTGTCTGGCCAAGAATGCATACCTTTGACATTCCTCTTATTTCGCCTGCATTGAATATTCTTCCACTCTCAATTGTAAGTTTTCTGATCGCAAGGTACTCTTCACTGACTCCATAAATAGTCGTTTGGGTATTCTGATTGCCATAGATAACCTGACCGCTTGCGCTTACCTGAGGTGAGACTTCCGATAAAGCTGTTGCTTCATTACGAAGAGACTCAACATCACTCATTTTCAAAACCATTGAGCTTGAGGCTCCAAGACTTACCCCTCCGCGCTGCTGCATATTTGGCATTATCATTATCAGGTTGGTACCCATTGATGACATCTGACCCTGGATATTCTTTTTGGTTCCTTCTCCTATAGCAAGCATTGCAATAACTGATGCTACACCTATTATTATCCCAAGCATAGTAAGTATGGCCCTGAGTTTGTTCCTGACCAGCGCCCGGATGGCAATTTTAAACAGATTTGAAAAATTCATAATCTATAAGATTTATCATGTGTCAAATTCTTCGATATTTTCCTGCGGTAAAGTTTTAAGAATTTCCCTTGCTATAAGCCGGTCGGTGATAGCGCTTTCCCGTTGGATTTTGCCATCCCTGAAAACCACGGCCCGTGTTGCAAACTTTGCTATGTCAGGTTCATGAGTTACATAGATAATAGTTCTTCCTTTCTCATTTAAATCCTGGAACAACTCCATTATCTCATATGAAGTACGTGTATCAAGGTTTCCTGTTGGCTCATCAGCCAGAATAAGGACAGGATTGTTAACCAATGACCGGGCAATTGCAACTCTTTGTTGCTGTCCGCCTGACATCTGGTTTGGCATATGATGCATCCTGTTTGTAAGTCCGACTGCTTCAAGAGCCCACAATGCAAGCTCTTTACGTTCTTTCGACCTGACTTTTGAGTTATAAAACAACGGAAGCTCGACATTTTCAAGGGCTGTTGTTCTTGCTAACAGGTTATATGACTGAAAGACAAATCCAAGCTTTTTATTACGTAGCCTTGCCAGTTCATCCTTGTTCATTGTTTTGACATCGGCACCGTCAAGAAAATAGTCTCCGCCAGTAGGCTTGTCAAGACATCCCA
>DAIUKI010000398.1:0-3089 GCA_036848255.1 Bacteroidales bacterium
AACCTTTCAGAAGGAAATTCTCTTTGGCAGCATTCATGTTTTCATTTAATCCTTGGCTGCTATTCTTGAGATTTATGATTGTCCTGTCAATATTTTCTGCAATTGTTGAATCCTGGATTAATCTCCCGAGTGTTCCGTTTCCACTGTTTATATTAACCATAATGTCTGCCAGCTGATATGAAATGATTGCGGCATTATCTGCCGTTATTTGCATACTTTCCATTATGGCATCTGATTCAACAGGTTCTTTTGACCTGATGTACGCCCCTTCTTTTACTATGGGGTTACCCTCGCTTCCCTGGGTAATGATTAAAATGCGGTCACCGATTATCCCTGCGGAACCAATGCCTGCTTCACAATCACTTTTAATGAACTGCTGAACGCTTCTTTTTAATAACAAATCAACGCGCACCGTTGTATCATTGATGATCCGTATGTCATCAACAGTACCGACATTGATACCTGAAAAACGGATATTACTTCCAGCCTGCAGCCCGCTTACATTATTGAAAGTCGTCGTGATCTTAAAAACAGGATCGAATAAATTTTCCTGCTTCCCTATTATAAAAATGGCGATGACGAAAATCACCAGCCCTCCTATAATAAAAAGCCCCAGCCTTACCTTAAATTTTTTTGTGTGCGTTTCCATATTCTTATCCTTTAAAGAATGATTTTATTGAGGGGTCAGCTGACTTCTCAAACTCGTCCAGTCCTCCCACCTTATATACTTCGCCGTCGAGTAACATAATGATCCGGTTTGCAGTTGTCCGGGCACATTCAATATCATGCGTGATGATGATTGAAGAAGTTTTATATTTTTTCTGAACGTCATTAATAAGTGTGCTTATCTCATCTGATGTCACCGGATCAAGCCCTGTCGTCGGTTCATCATACAGCATTATCCTCGGGTCAACGACAAGGGTTCGTGCCAGGCTGATCCGCTTGCGCATTCCGCCTGATAATTGGGATGGCATTTTATTCAAGGAATCAGATAAACCGACATTCTCAAGAACTTCTTCCACTTTTTCGTTAATTTCTTTCTGATTAAGGTTCTTTTTTATCCTTCGCAAGGGAAACTCTAAATTTTGTCTTACGGTCATGGAATCATACAATGCGCCACTCTGAAAAAGAAAACCTATTTTCTTCCGCAACTCTCCCAGGTCTTTCTGGTTAAGGGTACTCAGATCCTCTCCCAGAACCTTGATTGTTCCGTCATCGGGATCCAGTAAACGAACGATACACTTTATCAGGACTGATTTTCCTGAACCTGATTTCCCAAGCACGACAAGATTTTCACCATTAAAAAGTTCCAGGGAAACATCTAGCAGGACATCCTCTGTGCCGAACCCTTTCCTGAGGTTATTGATTTCAATAACCTGTTCAGGGCTTTCTGTTTTGACAGAAACAACAGTTGCTGTGGGTGTAGCGTTCATATCATATCGGTGATTTGCACCGCAATTAAATCAAGAATTATCACCAGCAATGAGGCTAGAACCACAGCTGAGTTTGCAGCAATACCCACACTCTCAGTCCCGCGTCCTGCCGTATATCCTTTATAGCATCCGACAAAGCCGATCACTGCGCCAAAAAAGAAGGTTTTGACAAGTGCCGGTATGAAATCGATAAATCCAATTATGCCGAATGCCTGAGAGAAAAACAGGCCCAAAGTCACATCCCCTTTTATATTTGCTCCGGCCCAGCATCCTAATATGCCCAACGCATCGGCATATAATACTAATAAAGGTATCATCAGCGTGGATGCCAATACCCTTGTTACAACTAAAAATCTTATTGGATTGGTAGATGATACTTCCATGGCATCAATCTGCTCCGATACTCTCATCGAACCCAGCTCTGCGCCCATGCCTGAGCTTATTTTCCCGGCACATATCAAAGCAGTGATGACCGGCCCCATTTCTCTGATGAGAGATACAGCTACCATTCCGGGAAGGAGGCTGACAGCCCCGAAGCTCACAAGAGCAGGCCGCATCTGAATAGTAAGCACCAGGCCAATAATGAGCCCTGTTACTGAAATAAGGGGCAGCGTTTTATTGCCAATCTGAAAGCATTGACGCAGGAACTCCTTAAATTCAAAGTTGCGCGAAAATGCTTCTTTAGTGACTTTTGTTATAAACAGGAAACCATCGGCAATATTTGTCAGAAAGTTGCCCGCTTCAACGGTCGTTGCAATAGTTTTTTCGACGAGTCTTACAGATTGATCCGTTGCTATTTTTTTTACTTTAATAACTGGGTTCGTTATTTTCATGGTATAACACCGGATTTCATCTGTAAATGGTCATAGCTCCAGGATAATCTTGTACAATTCTTCTTTAGTCTTACCGAGTTTTACCTGAAGCTTTCCAAGCATCTCTTCTTTTTTGCCTTTTGCAAACATTAAGTCATTGTCCGTCAGGATTGCAAATTTTTGCATGAGCTTGCCTTTTTGCTCGTTCCAATTTCCTTTGAGTTCTGTTTTGATCATTTTCTTATTTTTAATTGGTATAAAATTCCACTTTACAAAGGTTGGTCCAATGATACCAGAAAGTGTTACATAACCTTAAAAATAAGTTACATCATTCACACATTTGACCTGACGGACATTGGCTGTTAATGCTTTTGCAGTATCTTCGTAATATCTGCTCTTAAGTAGTAAAATTTAAGGTCAGGCAGGTATGCAAAAACCCTTTATCAAAATTATTTTCAGACAGGCCCTGCTCATCATCCCCGGAATTCTATGGCCATTTATTGATGCAGCATCGCAGGATTATTTCCAGCAGGAGGTAAATTATAATATACAGGTAACTTTAAATGACAAAATCCATGAATTGAATGGATTCGAATCGGTTGAATACATTAATAATTCTCCTGACACTCTCGGGTTTTTGTTTTTTCATCTCTGGCCTAATGCATATTCAAACAATAATACCGCATTGGCCAGGGAGATTTTTGCAAGGGATGGAAAGGGAAAGCTGTTCAATGATCCGGAGTTAAAAGGATATATTGATTCACTGGATTTTATGGTTGACAGCCTTAACGTTCAATGGGATTTATTATCTGAAGCGCCTGATATCTGCAAAATCATTCTCAAT
>DAIUKI010000399.1:0-3079 GCA_036848255.1 Bacteroidales bacterium
CTCACCGGAAGCAAAAATGTAAGAACAGCAGCCACACTGTAAACAATGGTTATTATCCATGTTATTATCCGGAAATATCTTGTTGGGTAGAGAGTAGCAGCAAACCAGAACCATCCCGTGAGGACCAGGTAAAGTCCTGTATATTCCCACCTGACGATCCACACCCAACTCATATTCATGAAATTATGGATCAGAAAATTGGAGGTGAAAAGAGGCCTGATGGCAAGCCCTGCCACGGCAATACTGAAGAATGCCATCTGGCTGTCCTTTGTATATATGATGAAAAAGAAAAAAAACAAAAGTGAGAACCCGAGGAGGTAACTGATTGTTGCCCAATCTTTTGCCCATCCAGCACTATAATTATTCTGAACATCAGAGAATGTTCCGATCTTTGCAGGAAGCCAGAAACCGCCTCTTCGATGGTGAAAATTGGCAACATTTATTATTATCTCAATTGAATCTGATGTGGGATTAAACCTGAAGAA
Organism: Bacteroidales bacterium; assembly: GCA_036848255.1. Taxonomy (GTDB): domain Bacteria; phylum Bacteroidota; class Bacteroidia; order Bacteroidales; family VadinHA17; genus LD21. The sequence continues at coordinate 486 of DAIUKI010000399.1, forward strand.
GAGCCTTTCGTACCCGGGTATTGTTTCTGCTTTTGTTCTGCCGGGGGTCCCGTTTCCGCCCATCAGTTTCCCGTCGACATAAACCTCATATGAAGAATCGAATACCGGAAAATTGAACCCAAGCGAATTTCTGTAACCGGCTGGAAGCAATACCATAAGCCTGTACGTTGCAAATCCTTTTCCGGAAGTCTTTACAGTGCTGGAAGGATAATCGGTCCAGTATGAAGGTACAGTTCCGTAGAGATCCGGCTTAGGGGATATGCCGGTGGAAAAATCCTGCGGTCCAAGAAATTTGGACCAGTAAAATTCCCATTCACCGTTAAGTGACATAATGAAGTCATTTCCAGCTGTTTCCCTAAGATCCAGAACCCCTCTTACAGCAAAAGGGCTTGATCCGTCAGCAGGATTAATAAAAGAATATAGGAGCAAGAAAAGAACTAACAGCTTTTCTTTTATTTTCATTTCAGTCCTCTGTTTTCAAGCAGGGCATCTATACCTGGTTCTTTACCGCGGAATGCAATGTACATTTCAAGAGCATCTTTTGTCCCTCCTCTGGATAGGATCTCTTTTTCGAATTTTGAAGCAACTTCCCTGTTGAATATATCACCGGTTTCCCTGAAAGCCTGGAAAGCATCAGAATCGAGAACCTCGCACCATATGTAGCTGTAGTATCCTGCAGAGTAGCCTCCTCCCCATATGTGATTGAAATATGTCGATCGGTATCTCGGCTTTATTTCTGGAATAAGTCCGTATTTTTCCATTGCTTTGTTTTCAAAATCCCTTATATCCGGTTCAGCTGGTTCAGTCAGAGCATGGTATTCCATATCCAGCAGTGAGGCGGCAAGATATTCCACCGTTGTGAATCCCATGTTGAATTTGCCTGACTTTTCGAGCTTGTCAACAATTTCCTGGGGAATAATCTCTCCGGTCTGCCAGTGTTTCGCATAAACCCTGAGCACTTCCGGTTCAAGAACCCAGTGTTCCATTATCTGGGATGGCAATTCCACAAAATCCCGGGGATTCGAACTTCCCGGGTATTTAATATTCGACAGAAGGTTATTAAGGGCGTGTCCGAATTCGTGGAAAAGGGTTTCAGCTTCAAGGGCTGTGAGAAGCGACGGTTTATCAGCAGATGGAAGGGATGAATTTGTGACCATTGTTACAACCGGATTGATCATTTTACCATTTATATCGCGTTTCTGGCTCCTGTAGGTTCCGCACCATGCACCGCCGCGTTTTGAGGGCCTCGGGTAATTGTCGATCATAAGTATCCCGACATGTTTCCCATCGCGGGTCACTTCAAAGGTGTTGACGTCGGGATGGTATTTGGGTATGTCGGTCTTTTTGGTGAAGTTAAGTCCATAAAGCCTGTTGGCAACATAGAACATGCCTTCCATTACATTGTCGATCATGAAGTATGGACGTGTGATCTCATCATCGAGATCATATTTAGCCTTCTTGATCTTTTCGGAGTAATACCACCAGTCCCATGGTTCCAGTTTGAACTTGCCACCTTCCTTGTTTATAAGTTCCTGCTGGGCAGCGGCTTCCGCTTTTGCAACCGGTAAAGCTGCCTCCCATACCTGCCCGAGGAATTCAAACACTTTTTCGGGTGTTTTGGCCATATTCCTTTCAAGAGCATAGCTGGCAAAACTGCCGTAACCCAGAAGTTTTGATCTTTCGGTCCTTAATCTGGTTATTTTGGCTATAATTGCCTTGTTATCATAATCATTGTCATTGTCGCCTTTCATGAAATATCCGGTGAAAAGCTTTTCCCTCAGGTCACGTCGGTCCGAATACTGCAGAAACGGGGTCATGCTGGGAACCTGGAGTGTGAAAACCCATTTGCCTTCCAGCTTAAGCGACTTTGCCATCGCTGCTGCCTGTGATATAACTCCTTCAGGCAATCCTGCAAGATCTTCCTTCTTATCCAGAATAAGTTTGAATCCATTGGTTTCGGCAAGCAGGTTTTGTCCAAACCGGACCTGGAGCATCGAAAGCTCCTCATTTATCTTACGGAGTTTTTCCTTGTCCTCAGGTGACAGTGCTGCGCCGCTTCTGACAAAATCCTTGTATGTATCCTCAAGCAGTTTCTTTTCCTCATCGGTTAGTTTAAATTTATCCCTGTTGTCATAAACTGATTTTACCCTGCGGAACAGAGTGTCATTAAGGTTAATATCGTCCCTGTGGCTCGAAGCTATCGGAGCTATCTCCCTGTTGATCGCCTGAAGCGAATCGTTGGTGTGAGCCGAATTCAAGGCACCAAACACCCTGCTGACTTTACTGAGCAACTCCCCGCTGTAGGCAAGCATTTTGATCGTGTTTTCGAAATCCGGCTCTCCGGGATTGTTTATTATTGCTTTTATTTCAGCTTTCTGCTCTTCAAAAGCCTTCATATATGCAGGTTTGTAATGGGCTGCTTTTATAAGATCAAAGGGGGGAACTCCGAAGGGAGTGTCGAATTCATTAAGCAGCGGATTGTCGCTTATTTCTTCCTGTCTGCATGAAGCAAATATCACCGATGTTATAACCATCAATAAAGCAAGTTTTTTCATTTTTTAGGATACGATTAATTATTTTCCTGAACCAGTCTG
>DAIUKI010000400.1:0-3067 GCA_036848255.1 Bacteroidales bacterium
TATTCAACAAATTGCTTTGCATAATATTTTGCAGTCAGCTTTTCGCCGGTTGATTTCTCTATCATATCATTCCAGTAATATCTTGTCCCCGGCATGAACACTTTCTGCTTAAGGTATTCACCGACTGCCTTTTCGCCGGAAAATGACTGATTTTTTACAACATTGGTCGTTATGTAATAGTACAATTGTGATGCAAGCAGTTCTCCAAGCAGGTAATTGTGATAGTAGCACGGATAAAGAGCAACGTGGATCTTTGTTGCCCAGTCGGGCATATTTCGTCCCTCGGGTCTGCCAAGAAGCTGGTACTTTTCAACAATTGTCCACCAGAGCTGGTTCAGATCCTGGTCAGGATTTTCATACATCGATTTCTCGAACCGGTACATCACCTGGGCCCACCTGCTGAATACAAGCATCTGAAGGCGGAGTGCATTATTGCTTACTGTGGCGATCTTTTCGCTTTCAGCTTTATCGATAATACCCATGTCATTCATCCATACCGGATCGGTGGCGAACCGGCCAAAAAGGTTAGCAATTGCTTCGGTAGTAAATGAGTGAGCGGCATCCCTCAGGGTGAAGGGCAGGCTTTTGTCGTTATAGTAGGAATATACACCATGTCCGAGTTCATGAAGCATCGTATTCATCCAGTATGAATCGGGTTTTACATTGTCAAGTGTTCTTACGTCGCCCGACCGGTCAATGTCGGTGCAGAATGCATGCTGGTTTTTTCCAGGTTTCTCGTACAGGTCGCTTTTTGCGAGGATAGCATCCACATTCAGTCCGATCCCGTTATAAAATGCTGCAGCAAGCTTTACGGGATCCTGGTCCTCATAATATTTATCGAAATCAACGGAATATATTTCAGGCGCTTCCTGAAAGAACCTGTTCTGGTAATGCCATGGTTGCAGTTCATCAGTTTTTAAAACATAGCGTTTTGCAAAATATGCGTCTATATCACCCTTAAGTCTGGTAAAGCTGTCTCTTGTCAGCTCATCCAGCTCATTGAATATCCGGGTCACTTCTGCCGGATCCTGTCCCGACAGCTTAAGAGTCATTTCATGATAGTTGCTGAACCCGGTCTTCGTGGCGATCATGTTGCGATGTTTTACAAGTCTGATAATATCCTCTGCTACAACGGGACCTATCATCTTGTGAGCCTCCCATGCAGATTTAAGATCAGCGCTCACTTTCGAGTTTCTGAGAATTTCCTCTATCTGGTTATCCGATAGTTCTTTTCCGTTCATAATAGCCCTGAAATTCGAGTATTTCTTGCTTATCTCAGTCTCCATCCTGATCTGTTCTTCAAGTAGTGAAGGATCCACCTGTCCGCCCAGATATGAATTGTAAATAAGTTCAAGCTGGCGGGCAAGCAGGGAATCTTTAACAAGACCCGATTCCCTTAGCTCTTTAAGCTCTCTGAAGGCTGTGCTGTCGGTAAATATCTTCGTCAGCTCAAATGAAGCTTTTTCACTTTTAGCCCAATCTTCATTTGTCCCGGTTACATTTGCGTTCCAGGAAGCCAGGGCAGCCTCTTTATAAAGCGGTATGACCCGGGTCTCATAACCGGAAATAAAATCCCTAAGCCGGGTCTCTGCCTTTTCCTGCTTTGATGTACATGACATGAGTATTGATATCGCCACTGCAAAGGTGGCCGGTAAAAGATAATTTTTCATAGGGTTCTGTTTGATTAATACAAATATAATCTGTTTTTATTCAAGAGATCCGGTTACCTTTTCTACTTCGTAAAGGATCTCGCACGATTTTACAAGTTCCTTCATTTTTGTGTGATCGGGATACAGAGGCCTGTCAATATCAAGAAAATCTACATGTTTTCTTATGATATCCTTGGCTTTCTGAACGCCTGAACCGAAATTGTATTCCTCTTTCCTGAAGTCGAGCGCCTGTGCCGCAGCCATGAATTCGATTCCCAGGATGCCGTAAGCGCAATCGAGTATCTGATTGTTCTTTATTGCTGTATTCATCCCCATCGAGACAAAGTCCTCCTGATCGGCAGCTGCAGGTATCGATTGTATCGAGGCAGGAACCGACAGGATTCTTTGTTCAACGATTAGAGTATCAGCTGTGTACTGGCTTAACATCATTCCCGAGAACATTCCGGCGCCTTTTGTAAGAAAATCGGGCAGTCCAACACTCAGAGCCTGATTGTTAAGCCGGTTCATCCTTCTTTCCGACATAACGCTTACCATTGTTATACAGGCTCCTGCCATATCCATCGGGACACAAACCGGCGAACCCTGGAAATTGGCACCTGAAAGCTGAATATTCTTATCGGGAAAGAAGATAGGATTATCGCCAACCCCGTTCAGTTCAATCTCAACCTGCGATCTTGCATATGCAAGCATATCATGGGCCGACCCTATAACCTGCGGTGTCGATCTCATCGAGTAGGCATCCTGAACCTTTGATTTTACCCTGTTTTCCTTAAGATCTCCGCCCGATACGCATTTGTTTATTGCATTTGCACTTCTGACGGCTCCTTTGAAACCTCTCACTTCATGCAGGAGGGGAGTATAGGGCTTCATGTTTGCCTTGAGGGCCTCTAGCGACATTGAAGCTGCTATCTCAGCCTGCTTCAGCCAGTTATTTGCATCGACCAGCCATATTGCACTCATAGCCGTAAGCATATTCGAACCGTTGATGGTAGCCAGTCCGTCACGGGCCTGAAGCCCGGGAACAGGGATGCCGGCCCTTTCCATTGCCTCGGCACCATCCAGCAGTTCACCCTTGTAGAAAGCTTTTCCCTCACCCATGAGCAACAGGGCAATCTGCGACATCGGAGCGAGGTCACCTGAGGCTCCGACGGAACCTTTCTGACAAACAAAGGGGGTCACCTCCCTGTTCAGCATTTCCACGAGTGTGTCAGTTATCTCGATCCGGTTCCCGGAATTTCCGTGTGCATGGACATTTATCCTGCCCAGCATTGCTCCCCTGACTATTTCTATCGATGCCGGATCGCCTATGCCTGCAGCATGATTATAGACCAGGTATTTCTGGAAATCCTTGATCTGGTCATCATTGAGGACCATCTCAGAGAATTCACCAATACCTG
>DAIUKI010000401.1:0-3046 GCA_036848255.1 Bacteroidales bacterium
GAAAGCTCCATCTTCTGTTATTTTGTAAATGGTGACAGCAAAATCTTTAGACTGTTGCCATACCCTTTAATTCATTGAAATTTCCCATAGTGCAGCATTTTTAGTAATAGACATATATTTAATTCCACAACCTAATATAATGAAAAATTCCGACTCAACCAAAATTCTTCTTCCTGAAGCCCGACGCCTGATGCCTGACGCCTTTTTTTCGAACACCTTTCAGGCGCCTGTACAATCGATTAGATATCAATATACTATTTTGGACTTATTTGCATGATTCAAATATTTTTATACATTTGCGATTCTTTGTTCTTTGAATCAATCAATCAACTTATTTAGAAATCAAGGGAATATGAGATTTCCCTGTAATTTGATACAGGTAATTCCCCAGTTTTAAACTTAAAATTTACCCTATGAGAAAATTATTAACATTTATTTCCGCAGCTTTTGTTACCGGCAGTATATTTGCCGGAGGACTGGTTACCAATACCAACCAGAGCGCATCCTGGGTTCGTCTGCCATCAAGGAACGCATCACTCGAAACCGATGCAGTTTACTATAATCCGGCAGGATTAATGAAGCTCAACAATGGGTTCCATTTCTCTCTCAACAACCAGGCAATTTTTCAAACCAGGACAATCGAGAGTACGTACCCTTATCTGAATTCAGGTACCTACGAGGGTAAGGTGACCGCTCCCCTGTTCCCTTCGGTCTATGCAGCCTATAAGCTCGATAAGCTTGCCTTTTCAGTTGGATTTATGCCCATCGGAGGCGGAGGCGGAGCAACATACGAAAATGGCCTTCCATCGTTCGAAATGGGCCAGTCTGACCTTGTTCCTGCGCTTGCTGCATCAATGGGAGCCTCAGCTTATGATATGGATGTATATTTTAAGGGCAGCTCGATATTCTTTGGTTTGCAGGGGGCGATTTCATATAAAATTAACGACTGGATATCAATTGCTGCCGGAGCAAGATATGTAACTGCCAAAAATACATATGAAGGTTACCTCAGGGATGTTCAGGTCACTACCGGTGCAGGAGCGATGGATGCTTCTGTCATTATGGCTGGTGTTGCCGGTCAGGCTACAACAGCAGCTACCAGTACATCGAGCATTATTACCGCCGTACCTTCGGCCGCAGGTTTAACACTTGCACAGGCTGAAGCAGCAACAATTATCAATAATTTACAGAGACAGGCGCTGGAAGGCGCTCTGGCAGGATTCGGGTCCCCTACTACTGTTACGATTGCCCAGGCTGATGCAGTTTTTAAAGGTGCTGCAACTGTATATGGCAATAAATCAACTCTCCTGGCTGACCAGGAAGTGGAGGCTGAACAGACAGGCACAGGTATAACCCCTTTCTTCAGCGTTAATATAACACTGCTCGAGAATCTCAACCTTGCCATCAAGTATGAAATGGCTACCAAGCTTGAGCTCGAGAACAAGACTACAAAAGATCTGACTACCGGATTTGTTAATGAAAATCCCGAAATGCCTATCACTAGATTCCCGAATGGCGCCAAGATCAGAAGTGACATGCCTGCTATGCTTGCCGTTGGAGCTGAATTAAGATTATCAGAATCCTTCAAGGTAAATGCAGGTGGAAACTACTACTTCGATAAAACAGCTGATTATGGGCATTATATTGATGAAACTCCGCAGAATTCGACCGATTACCCGGTTCATATTGATAATAGTGAAATAATCAGTGAAAATGGTATGTCAGTCCAGGGAGGTCTTGAAGTAAACCTGTCAGATAATTTTCTTGTCAGCGCCGGTTATATATATGCAAACCAGGGCGTAAACAGTATGTACCAGAGCGATCTGACTTACGGGCTCGAAACACATACGATCGGCGCAGGAGGTGCAATCACAATTACCGACAATATCAAAATCAACTTTGGCGGCAGCTATACAAAGTATATGGACGACAGCAAGAATGTCGATCATTTTCTCGGAAGCTTAAATTTGCTGCCTAAAGAAACCTACAAGAAAACTGCATTGCTCTTTGGCCTTGGACTCGATTTAAGTTTTTAGGCTTTTACCTGAATAATAACATGGAGGCTGAATTTTTAAATTCAGCCTCCTTTTATTGTTTTACAGGATATTGAGAATGTAATTACAATGTAATTACATAAATCGCCACGCGGCATTGTTAGAATTTTATCCCCTGATCGTTCAGAAATTTAATATATTCCGTAAGCCTTGGAGCTTCAGAAATCTTAAATCTTCTGAACCAATCCTCTGCCTTCGCATTATCCCCGGTCTCCTTTGCAAGTTTTATAATATTGATATAAAGTAATCCCTCGATCCCGGAATTGTTTTTATCAATATCCTCCAGAATGGCTATAAAACTGCCCATGGCACTTAGCGGTTCATCATTTTCAGCCAGTGAGAAAGCACTGTCAATCCTTTTATTTAGGTCATTATTAAGGCATATCCCGTAAAATGTAAAACAGTTATCACTACACTCCTCCACCAGGTCGATCCATTCAGTGCCCTTTTTCAGAGGGGGAAATGCAAGTACAAATTCGAGCTTCTCTCCGGGGGCTCTGAATTGATAAGTATCAGGACAGACAGGGATGCCTGTGGAAGAAACCATTTTGCTTCTCTTTCCATCTTCATAGGTGATAAAAATATTCTTGTCGGCGCAGAAGGTTCCCCCTTCGATCCTGTTTTCGATACTCATATAAAATAGCGTTGCCTCAGATCGGACTTCGACCTTAATTATATTTAGCGTTTCATGACTTTTAAGGGAATAGTTCGGATTAATAATTGTTTGAGATTGCAGAAATCCTGATAAAACCATTATTAATACCATGATAGAAGAAATGTTACGAAATTATTATATATCAGTTGCTTGGATTCTAAAACATTCATATTATTCTATATTGCGCCATCTTAACAAAGTTATTCTTTTACAGCAAGAACTCTTGTTTTATTAATAAAAAAATCCATTATAAGACGATTGTTATTTCTGATGTCCATCTTGGGATTGTGACGGTGTAATTTTTTCTTAAGTTGCCAAACTAAACTATCACATATTT
>DAIUKI010000402.1:0-3045 GCA_036848255.1 Bacteroidales bacterium
AACCATGCACCTTGGTTTCAGCCTTGATAGTTCAATGGGTATGTGCCGTAACCATGGCTTTTAAGCCGTGGTCACCAGACAACTATACCATCTCGGGCTTTAGCCCTGATAGTTTTAAATTATTATCAGCCCCTTTAGGGGGTTGGGGGCGAAACAAAAGAGCAATATTTAATTTACTTTTGCATTAAATCATTTGTTTACAAATGCAAAATAACTTTATAATCTATAACAGCCTTTCAAGGCAAAAGGAATTATTCAGGCCGCTTCATCCGCCAATGGTCGGGCTTTATGTTTGCGGACCCACGGTATACAGCGATCCCCATCTAGGCCATTCGAGACCAGCAATAACTTTCGACCTGCTGTACAGGTACCTGAGGCATCTTGGCTATAAGGTCAGATATATCCGAAATATTACAGACGTTGGTCATCTGGTCAATGATGCCGATGAAGGAGAAGATAAGATCGAAAAAAAAGCACGTCTTGAACATCTTGAACCGATGGAGGTTGTACAGAATTACATGAACACCTACCACAGGAACATGGATCAGCTCAATACCCTTAAACCGTCAATCGAGCCAAGAGCTTCCGGACATATTATTGAGCAACAGGAATTTATCAGGAAACTTCTCAAAAACGGCTATGCATATGAGGTAAACGGGTCGGTCTACTTTGATGTTCTAAAGTATAATAGTAAATACAACTACGGAAAACTGTCAGGGCGGATAATTGAGGAGCTTCAATCCAATACAAGGGAACTTGAAGGTCAGGACGAAAAACATAATTCTTATGATTTTTCTCTCTGGAAAAAGGCATCGGCAGATCATCTGATGAAATGGCCCTCCGGATGGAGTGAAGGATATCCCGGATGGCATCTCGAATGTTCCACAATGAGCATTAAATACCTCGGTGAAGTCTTTGACATCCACGGCGGAGGGATGGATCTGCAGTTCCCCCACCACGAATGCGAAATTGCTCAATCGACGGCAGCACTCGGAAAGGAGTCGGTAAAATACTGGATGCATAATAACATGATCACCATCAATGGTCAGAAGATGGCTCGCTCGCTTGGCAACTTTATTACACTCGACCAGTTCTTCAGCGGTGATCATGAGCTCCTTGAACAGCCTTACAGCCCGATGACAGTAAGGTTCTTCATACTTCAGGCGCATTACAGGAGCACTGTTGATTTTTCAAACGAAGCCCTGCAGGCTGCAGAAAAGGGATTTCAGCGGCTGATTAAAGGTATTGAAACCCTTAATAAGCTTAAACCTTCGGACACATCGACCGTAGACATTAATGAGCTAAGCAGGAAATGCTACGAAGCCATGGATGATGACCTGAACACTCCTGTTTTATTGTCGCATCTTTTTGAAGGTGTGAAGTATATAAATTCAGTAAGTGACGGGTTGGAAACACTGAGCAGTGATGATCTGGAATCCCTAAAAAAGCTGTTCAATACATTTGTGTTTGAAATTCTCGGGCTTAAAGATGAAGCTGAATGTAAAAACGATGAAAAGCTGACCGGGGAGTTGATGAAGATAATTATTGATTTGAGGCAAAACGCTAAGATCAGCAAGGATTTCAAGACATCCGATAAAATCCGGGAGGACCTCAAAAAAGCAAGAGTGATCCTAAAGGATAAAAAGGATGGGGCGGAGTGGGAGTTGGAGTGAGAATGGAAATAGAAGAAAGAGCCCCCCTATGATCCCCCCGATGGGGGGATAGATTGCTGGTAATTAATAAGATTTGTAATGGGTCGTAAGGTTGACAGGGATTTGAATGATAAAGCAAAGTCATTAAAGGACCACATGGGATCTCCCTACGTATCCTCAGTAATCCAACTCGGCTCCATCCCCCTCGGAGGCACCCACCCCATCCGCATCCAGTCGATGACCAACACAAACACGATGGATACCGCGGCCTCAGTTGCCCAGTGTATCAGAATAATTGAAGCCGGAGCTGACTTTGTACGGCTTACTGCCCAGGGTATAAATGAAGCCGGAAACCTTGCGAACATAAAATCGGAGCTACGGAAAAAAGGATTTGACACCCCACTTATAGCCGACATCCATTTCAACCCTTCTGCCGGCGAGATTGCTGCAAGGATCGTGGAAAAGGTAAGAATCAATCCGGGAAATTATGCTGATAAAAGGGCATCTTTCAGGAAAGTTGAATTCACGGAAAAGGAGTATGGAGAAGAGCTTGAAAGGATCCATTCAAGAGTTCTTCCCCTGATAAATATTTGCTTCGAAAATAACACTGCAATACGAATCGGCGTCAATCATGGTTCCCTGTCCGACCGGATAATGACACGCTACGGCAACACTCCCGAAGGAATGGCAGTATCGGCAATGGAGTTCATCAGGATCTTCAGGGCCGAAAATTTCCACAGGCTCGTACTTTCAATGAAATCCTCCGATACGGGCGTTATGATAAAGGCAACACGAAAGCTTGCTGATATGATGACCGGTGAAGGATTTGCTTATCCCCTTCACCTTGGCGTTACTGAAGCAGGCGAGGGTGAGGATGGGAGGATCAGATCAGCCGCGGGTATTGGAGCGCTTCTTTCGGAAGGTATCGGGGATACGATAAGGGTATCCCTGTCAGAAGCTCCTGAAAATGAAATTCCTGTCGCCAGGGAAATAATCCGTTTTCTGGCCGGATCAGCAGGACGGATTGCCAATCCGGATGAAAGGTTAAATTTTAAAACACATACTGCTCAATACAAGCCTGAAGTCCTTACTGAAAAGCATGGTAAATTCATAAATGAAAGTGGAAAACCGTGTAATTACAATGTAATTACATTAAATCATGGCAATTATTTATCGCTAAAAGATATTCAGAATGAGAAAGTTATAATTAATGCAAAGTTTAACGAAGATGATGCAGAAAAGCTTGCCATTGATTCTGCTTCACTTGTCGGGAAATATTTTATCACCCGGCAGGCTGACGGAATATGCCTTTCCAACAAAGGAAATGTGCAGGGAGAAAAGCTGAAAGAGCTTTCATTCTCAATCCTGCAGGCTACCGGGGCAAGAATAACCA
>DAIUKI010000403.1:0-3038 GCA_036848255.1 Bacteroidales bacterium
TGATCCTTAAGCTTTTGAATCACATCAGAAGGTCAGTTACGGGGAATTATTCTTTTATGGAAGTATGCGGAGGTCATACTTCAGCTATCCATCGATTCGGTATACCATCGCTTCTTCCGTCTGAAATAAGCCTTATCTCAGGTCCTGGCTGCCCGGTCTGTGTCACTTCCACCGGTTTTATCGACAGGGCAATTGCATATTCCAGGATGGAAAATGTTACAATTGCTACATTTGGAGACCTGATCAGGGTCCCGGGATCGTTTTCTTCGCTTGAGAAAGAAAGGAGAGGAGGTGCCGATATAAGGATACTCTTTTCGGGATTGGAAGCCCTGAATATTGCCAGATCGGAGCCAGACAGAACAATAATTTTCCTTGGTATTGGTTTCGAAACAACGGCGCCGGGAACAGCGGTGACAGTAAAAAAGGCAAGGGAAGAGGAACTGAAAAACTTCCTCCTTCTATCAGCGCACAAGGTCATGCCCCCAGTGATGGATGCAATGGTAAGGGATGGGATCAGAATTGATGGGTTTATCTGCCCCGGGCACGTTGCAGTAATAACTGGTTCGCAAATTTTCAGGTTCCTTTCTGAAAAATACGGACTCGGATGTGTTATTGCCGGGTTTGAGCCCACCGATCTCCTTCATTCGGTACTGATGCTGGTTAATCAGATTAATGCTAAGAAGTCTGATGTTGAGGTACAATATTCAAGGGCAGTGACCGAGAAAGGCAATATTATAGCTCAGGAGCATATGAATTCTGTCTTTGACTACTGCGATGCTGAATGGAGAGGCTTTGGAAATATTCCTGCCAGCGGTCTTCGTCTTAAAAAGGAATATGAGGATTTCGATGCTGCGATAAGGATCCCCGTTGAAATTGAGCATCACCGGGATAATCCGGCCTGTATCTGCGGGGATATTCTGAGAGGATTGAAAGGACCTGACAGCTGTTTGCTTTTTCGCAAAACCTGTACCCCTGAGAATCCGGTCGGGGCATGCATGGTATCAGCTGAAGGAGCCTGTAATTCATGGTTTAAATATCACCCGTAATGAATGAATTTATTTCACTGAATCAAGGGAGCGGGGGCAGGCAGGCTCACGACCTTATAATGGAACTTTTTGTAAAGAGTTTTGAAATGTCGCTGCCCCTGACCGACTCTGCGGTGCTGATGAACAACGGATTTACACTTGCATTTACGACTGATTCATATGTTGTTGACCCTCTCTTTTTCCCGGGGGGCAATATCGGAAAGCTTGCCGTTTGCGGTACCGTTAATGATCTTTCTGTTTCTGGGGCCATACCTCAGTATATCTCTGCATCATTTATAATTGAGGAGGGATTCCCGTTAAGGGAACTTGAGGCAATCGTTTTCACAATGGCCGAAGAGGCTGAACGTGCAGAAGTGAGAATTGTAACGGGCGACACTAAAGTTGTCGGAAAAGGTAAATGCGACAGGCTTTTCATAACGACAGCCGGAACAGGGTTATTGAAGCCAGGGTGTGAACATATAAGTTCCGGAAAAATGATTTGTCCGGGCGACAAGCTAATTGTCAATGGCACCCTTGGCGATCATGCCATCGCGGTGCTCGGGGCGAGAAACAGCCTTAGCTTAAGTTCGCCGGTCATTTCCGACTGCGCATCACTCAACGGCATGATCCAGAGTGTTCTCAGGGAGTGCGGAAAGGTACATTTTATGAGGGACCTCACAAGAGGGGGCCTCTCCGCAGTTCTTTATGAACTTGCACAACTTTCGGGTATGGTGATCACTGTTGATGAAGCTTCGGTCCCAGTCGATGATCCGGTTCGGGGATTATGCGAAGTCCTGGGATTTGATCCTTTCAATCTGGCAAATGAAGGCAAGGTACTGATCGTAGCAGGAGAGGAAGAGCATGAAAAGATTTTGGGTATACTTCGCTCTCATCCTCTTGGGAAAAAATCGGCGCTGATCGGGGAAATAGCAAACGGAAATAAAGGGGAGGTTCTCTTAAACACAATAACCGGGGGAAAAAGAATTCTTGATATTCCTTCCGGGATTCAATTGCCAAGGATTTGTTAATGGTTTAATTCAGAATTTGAATCCGAATTTGACCTCCAGCCGGTTAAAGTTGTTCTTGTAAGTATATACTATATCATTGTAATTCTTTTGCTTATAGCTGGTTTGGGCGTATCTGTAGGCGAATGACAGATATGTTTCCAGGTCCTCTTTGGCCCATGAGATTCCTGTTCCGATTGTCAGCGAGACTCCTCCCTTGTAATCCATGGGGTAATAGGAATTGTTATAATCATAGGTTTCATCATCACCGCCGGTATGAAAAAGGGTTCCGCCCCTGAAGAATATGAAAGGCGCTGTTTTTCTATCGTTAAATAGCCGTTTGTATTCAAAGAACAGAGGTGCGAAGCCTGAACCAAAGAACTCAACGCCTGACCCGATCCCAAAAATGTTATTTGTTCCCGAGGTATAATTGCCGATGATGTTGAAGCTGAATGGTGCAGATATTTCGCTTTCAGGTGAACCTATAAGCAATCCGGCTTCAATTACGAAACCGAAACCGGAGGTTTTTCGTCCGTCATATCTGGGCAATTCTTTAACAAATCTGTCGACTTCACCTGATGAAAAACTGAAAAGGCTGCCGTCGAGAGTCTGTATTCTGTACTTTTCATTGGCGATTTCGAGCAATCTCCCATAGATAATACTGCCGTTTTTAAGGTAAAGTGCATCTTTTGTTCTTTGTGCCGACAAGGGTATTGCAATCATAGTCAGCAGAATGAGTATGATCAGATTTTTTTTCATGATTAAGAAGGGTTAGGTAAGTAGTTTTGCATGATTTTTGATTAAGCATTTACAGCTAAATCTAACCCTCATGAAATCAAAAATCATTCCAATTATCGTAATTTTTACGGTCACGGCCATTTTATTTTCTTCGTGCGAAGATTCGCACTTCAGGGAATATGAAGGCAATGCCCCCATTTATATGTCTTATGACGATTTGCGTGAAGCTATAGAAACCGGGCAGAATGTCGATCTTGTTGATCCCGGGAAG
>DAIUKI010000404.1:0-3019 GCA_036848255.1 Bacteroidales bacterium
GGACGGCATCCTTCTGGCAATGCGAGAAGCCAAAGCGTGGATTGCCAACCTGGAGTCAACAGAGCGAGCGCGTACTGGCATAAAGTCGCTGAAGGAAAACTTCCCCGATTTTGTCCAGGGTGAAATAAAAATTGCGGCATTCGGTCCAACAACAGCCTGCGCGGTTGAAAACGAAGGATTGAGACTCGACATTAATGCTCCCAATTCCAAAGCCCCTTCGATGACAATGGCGCTTGATGATTATCTGAAAGAATACAATAAAAACATTAAGTAATTACTACCCACACTACTTCCCCGGAAGATCTTAAAATAATCCGACAGGCTTCAGGGATAGCTGATTTTATGAATATTACCAGGGAGACCTTTGATAAATCCGAGAGGCTTTGCAGCAGGAAAGTCATAGAAAAACTATTTGAAACCGGACAAATTTTCTACACTCCGCTTTTTAAAGTAGTCTGGGAGAAAAGTAATTACCCTTTTCCCGGACCCGCCCAGGTGGCCTTCAGTGTCTCAAAAAGAGGATTTCGCCTTGCTGTGACCAGGAATCTTATCAAACGACGGCTTCGTGAATCATACAGGAGAAACAAATCGCTTTTTTACAATCACCTTTTGTTGCAGAACATTCAGATTGTATTTGTTGTTATCATCAGGGGAAAATCAGTTCCCGATTATGCAACGGTGGAAAAAGGGGTAAAAGAGGTGATGTACAAACTGATAAATCTTACCAAAACAAATAACCTTCCGGAAAACTAATTTTTGCACAGATTTTGCATTTCCGTTATGGGTTGGAAGAATGTTAAATTTACATTAATTGTTTCTTTATCAAAACGCCTCCCGATTTTTCTTACTAATTTCGCCGTTCGATTTAGAAATTTAGAAATATTGATTATGAAAAAGATACGTGCCGGCCGGATTATACTTGTTCTGTCACTCGTACTGATCATAGGTGTCAGTACGGGATTTTTGATAAAACAGGAAACAAGGGATTTCAGAATTGCAAAAAACCTTGATATATTTTTCTCACTGTTCAGAGAGCTCAGTACTTTCTATGTTGATGATGTTGACCCGGATAAAGTGATAAAATCAGGTATCGACAATATGCTGAAAACGCTTGACCCTTATACAGTTTATTTTCCTGAGTCGGAGGCCGATGAGTTCTCCATCATTACAACCGGGCAATATGGTGGTATTGGATCGCTCGTGAGAAGTACAGGTGATTATGTTATAATTAGTGAGGTTTATAAGGGATTTCCGGCCGATAAAGCAGGGATTAAACCAGGCGATGTGCTAAAAAAGGTTGATGGCGCGTCGCTGAAGGGTATTTCCACCGATATGGTAAGCGAAAAGCTGAAAGGCAATCCGGGTACAGAGATTCGTCTTACTATTGAAAGGGATGGAAAGGAAACAGAAATACCAATGAAACGCGAAAAGATAGTTATGCCGTCTGTTCCGTTTTATGGGATGATTGATGCCACAACAGGTTATATCCGTTTTACCAGCTTTACCCAAAACTGTACAAATGATGTTAAGGCAGCGATGATTGATCTTAAGAACAAAAATGCCACGCAGATTATCCTCGACCTGAGAGGTAATCCGGGAGGACTGCTGTCGGAGGCTGTAGAAATTGTTAATCTTTTTGTGCCAAAAGGAAACGAAGTTGTATCAACAAAAGGTAAGCTTAAGCAGCAGTTTGACGAAAACTTCAAAACCACAAAAGATCCCCTCGACGACAAGATTCCTCTTGCGGTTATAATAAACAGGGGTTCTGCATCGGCTGCCGAAATAGTTGCCGGAGCTATTCAGGATCTCGACAGAGGTGTTATCGTAGGACAGAAATCATACGGAAAAGGTCTTGTTCAGGTAGTAAGACCGTTGAGTTACAATACACAGCTTAAAGTCACAACTGCAAAATATTATATTCCAAGCGGCAGATGCATACAGGCAAGAGATTTTTCGCATCCTAATGAAGATGGCAGTGTCGGGATCATTCCTGATTCCCTTATCAATGAATTTAAAACCAAAAACGGAAGGATTGTGAGAGACGGCGGGGGCATTGCTCCCGATGTGGAAATTATGCCCGATCCGTTGAGCCAGATCTCAACCGAGCTCTTCCTGCGCAACTATATTTTTGACTTTGCGACCCGGTATTACTGGTCTCATCCCGATATTACAGCTCCTGAACAATTCACATTTACCAACCAGGACTATTCCGACTTTAAAACGTTTCTCGAAAATCGCAATTTTAACTATAAAACTGATACAGAAGAGTCACTTAATGAGTTGATAGCCAACGCTAAAAAAGAGAAATATTACGATGTGCACGAAGAGCTGCTTCTCAATCTGCAGAAAAACATTACACATAGTCTTGAACAGGATCTCAATCAGTTCAGAAGCGAAATAACCGAAATCATTGAAGATGATATAATAAGCCGTTATTTCTACGAAAAGGGGGCTATTGAGTGGACTCTGAAAAAGGATGAGCAGATCTTAAAAGCTCGCGAAGTCCTCAACAATAAAACACAATATGCCTCAATTCTCAAAGGCACTGCTGGCGCAATTGTAAGGAAGTAACAGCTTACTTCCACGAATGTGAATTATCATCATAGAGCTCTTTCTTCCACACTGGCAGTCTCTTTTTAATCAATTCCACTGTTTCGCTGCATGCTTGCATGGCGTGCAGCCTGTGTCCTGCCGAGACAAAAACAAGAAGGGAAATCTGACCTGCTCCTACAATACCCGTTGAATGGATTATCTCAATCGATCTGGCATCGCTGAAGGAAGCGAAGACTTCCTTTTTGATCTTCTCTGCCTCAACACTTACAAGCTCAACATAGGCTGAATATTCAATTGCAGTTACCTTTCGGCCGTTAACATCATCGGCCCTTACCTGTCCGAGAAAAATCGAGTGTCCGCCGGCGTCAGTCTGATCTTTCATCTTTTCAATAAGACTCGAAATCAACTCTTGCGATACCGGACCTTCAGTTAAATATTTTACTTCCATCTCAGAATAATTTCAGCC
>DAIUKI010000405.1:0-3016 GCA_036848255.1 Bacteroidales bacterium
CTTTCATTTATGAAATAACTCCATTCCTT
The DNA here is from genome assembly GCA_036848255.1 of Bacteroidales bacterium. Classification (GTDB taxonomy): domain Bacteria; phylum Bacteroidota; class Bacteroidia; order Bacteroidales; family VadinHA17; genus LD21. The sequence continues at coordinate 30 of DAIUKI010000405.1, forward strand.
CAGAAAGCATTCAACAGCATTGGAGTAGGGTTTTCAATAATTACTAAGGACCCTGATGACGGAAGGTATAACAGGCTTGTGGGGGCTTTTAAAAAATTCTACAGTGGTTTGATACTCGTTGGAGAAGCGGCGGATGATTATACCATACGGTCCCTCAGGGCATTGGGTTACCCTTTTGTTTTACTTGAGAAATCGGTCAGAAACCTGCGCCTTAATACAGTATGCACAGATATGGCAGAGGGATCGCGGCGCATTGTTGACCATATTGCCAAATTGGGCTATAAGAATGTCCTGATAGTTACCGGCAGGGATTCTGCAGCTAAAGATAAACCTGTGATTGACTTTCTGAAAAGCGCAATTGAGACGAAAGAAGGGATGAACAAGCCTCTTGTTGTGGAATTTGATCTGCCTGTGGCAGGAAGGGAAATTGAACAGGGTCAGATAGATAAATATCTCAGGCCTCCTTTCAGGGCAGAAATAATGATCGTAATGCAGGCTGAAATGGTCTACCATATAATGGATTTTGTGAGGAAAAAGAAGCTTCGTGTGCCTCAGGATGTGGCGATTGTCTCAATGGAGGAGGGGATAGGTTTTGACCTGATGTTCTCCCCTGTTACATGCCTGAGAAAACCCCTCACAGGTATGGCATTAAAGGTTGCCAACATGATCTGGTCCGAAGTAAAAAATTCGGGAAAAACCAAATATAAACGACAGGTAAACATTCCGCCCGAACTGGTTGTCAGGAATTCCTGCGGAACAATGTAAACAACACGCTTAAGCCGCTTATCAACAATTGTTGATATCTGTAACTATTCTTTCTCAAAAAATAATTTACCTTTGACAGGTATTGGTGTTGCATTGAAATAAAATCAATGTAATGAAAAGGGAATGCGGTATGAATCCGCAACAGTACCCGCTGCTGTGATGCCTGATCACGCTTTGCGTGATGATGGCTTCAGGAATACCTGCCACTGTCCCGAATCCTCGGGATGGGAAGGCTTCCTGAAGCCGGGACAAGTCAGAAGACCTGCCAAGCTATTTTATGTTCAAAGCTTTCGGGAAGAAAAGCATAGAATCGTAAATGATTCCCGCCTTTCTGATTCCCGGCAGCCTATAATAAAAGTTGACCTTGAAAAGACTCTCTTTTTTCATTACATTTTTAATAACCTTTCATCTGCAGGGACAAATACCATTACGAGATGAGGCTATACTTATTGGGGAAGTCGAGATCAGGGCAAAATCTGACAGAAATGATTTCATGGGATTTAAATCTTCTCACATCGATTCTTCAATAATTGTAAACTATAATCAGCGGACATTGGCTGATCTCATTTCCGAAAACTCCATAATCCATATAAAAACTTATGGTTCAGGTGGTCTTGCCTCACCTTCGTTCCGCGGCACAGGTCCCGGCCACACCCAGATAACATGGAATAATGTCAATCTGAATAACCCCATGGTAGGACAGTTTGATCTGTCGCTTGTACCTGCAGGATTCATCGATGACGTTAATATATATTATGGAGGTGGATCGATGGGGATACATAACGGCGGATTCGGAGGCGTGATTAATCTTGAAACCAATCCCGGATGGGATGACAGGGAACTTGTTTATCTCAATCCTGCCATGGGCAGCTTCGGCAGAATATCAGGTCTGGTAAAGGTAAAAGCAGGCTCAAAGGATTTTCATTCGGTTACTAAAGCTTTCCTCCGAAATTCAGATAACAATTTCAGGTATATTAACAGTGTTTCGGGGCCGACGCCTTTATTTGAAACCAGGGAGAACAGCGAGGTCCGGCAAAAGGGTTTTATTCAGGAATTTTACTTCAGAAATTCAACCAGCAATTTTTCGGCAAGAATCTGGTATCAGTCAGCGGCCCGAAATCTGCCTGTTCCCATTATAAGTCCGGCATTGGATCCGCCTGAAAAGCAATTTGATGAATCGCTGAGGGCAATGTTTGAATACGGATCTGTCAGAGGGATTACGGGGCTAAATGCCACTGCTGCATTCATTTCCGATAAGCTGAATTATACTAACGGGCTTGCCTCGGTTGATTCAAGGAACCTTTCAAAAAGAATAATACTGAAGGGCAGGATAGAACGAATGATCAACAACATGGTGAGACTTGAACTCTCGCTGAATGATGAATTTAACATTATAAATACAAATAATTACGCTGGCTTAAAATCAAGGAACCTCCTCTCGGCCGATGCTGTCGCAGAGGCTGATCTCACACAATGGCTGGGCGCAAGGATACTTGTACGTGAATTGGTGCAGGATAAGAGGATCCTGATGCCTGACTTTTCTGCCGGCACTGAGATCAGACCATTCAGGGAGAAGTATTATTTCATTAGGGCCAGCTTTTCAAAAAATTCAAAGATCCCCACTCTTAATGATATGTACTGGTCACCCGGTGGAAATCCCGGCCTGAAAAATGAAACCGGATACTCCTCCGAAATAACCTGGGAAATGACCAGTTTTCCGTCCGGTTCACTGAAAATCAGGAATGACTTTACAATCTTCAGGAACAATATAAACAATATGATCCAGTGGCATCCAGGTGAGTATTCTTATTGGGAAGCCGCAAATATTGGCAATATTATTACATCGGGACTGGAATCGGGAATGGATATAAGTTATTCTTTCCGGGAATTCAATGCCAGTCTGAATACAGGATATTCTTATACTAAAGCTGCCAATGCAGGACAGGGAGCGGATAACACGGCTCTTTACGGGAAACAGCTTGTATATATCCCGGCAAATATCTTTAATGCTATTCTCAGGCTGAACTGGCATCAGTTTTATTCAGCGATCAGCACCGGTTATACCGGTAAAAGATATCTGACTGCTGATAATTCGCAGTACCTCCCGCCGTATTCGGTAAGCGACCTGAACATCGGAACTAAACTGAACACTGGTCATGCTTCGTTAGGTTTAAATGTGATAATCGAAAATATCTTCAGCGTCAGCTATCAGAATATTGCCT
>DAIUKI010000406.1:0-3007 GCA_036848255.1 Bacteroidales bacterium
CCGAGGGTCTTGAAATCAGGCTTCACCTTCTTGACAACGATCGCGGATGTATCATCGATATATTCTACATCCCTGACATTGACCTCGGCAAGAATCAGATCCTTCACCGACTCAAATTTATCCCTGAACGATTTTTCGGTAACAGGTACCATTATCCTGGCAAGCGGCTGACGAACCTTAAGGCTGACCTTTCGCCTTAATCCAAGGATCATTGAAGAGATCTTCTGAGCAATATCCATTCTCTCCTCCAGATCCCTGTCGATCAGTTTCTCCTCAAATTCCGGGAAAACGGCAAGATGAACTGAATCTTCATTATTCCTGCCTGTGGCTGTATTAAGGTCCCTGAACAACTGGTCCATATAGAATGGTGCTATAGGGGCCGCAAGTCTGCTAACGGTTTCGAGACAATTGAATAGCGTCTGATATGCACAAAGCTTATCATGGCCATACTCACCACCCCAGAAGCGCTTCCGGTTCAGACGAACATACCAGTTGCTGAGATTCTCTGTCACAAACTCCTGAATCGCCCTTCCTGCCCGAGTAAGGTCATAATCTTCATAGCATTTCCCAACCTCTTTAACAAGGGAATTCAGGAGTGAAATTATCCATCGGTCTATTTCAGGACGCTCATTCACCGGGATATCCCTCTCCGAAAATCTGAAATTGTCAACATTTGCATATAGGGAAAAGAATGAATAGGTATTATAAAGGGTACCGAAGAATTTTCTTTTCACTTCATCGATCCCGGCAGCATCAAATTTCAGGTTATCCCATGGCTGTGCATTTGTCATAAGATACCATCGCAGGGGATCGGATCCATACTCCTCGATAATTGTAAACGGATCTGCGGCATTGCCAAGCCTTTTCGACATCTTGTTCCCGTTCTTGTCAAGCACAAGCCCGTTCGAGATAATGTTTTTGAATGAAACAGAATCCGAGATCATTGTGGCGATTGCATGAAGGGTAAAGAACCATCCTCTCGTCTGATCGACCCCCTCAGCAATAAAATCTGCCGGAAACATTTCACTGAAATTATCCTTATTCTCAAACGGATAATGAACCTGTGCATACGGCATTGCACCTGAATCGAACCAGACATCTATAAGGTCAGGCTCGCGGAACATCTTTCTGCCCGAAGGACTTACAAGAACAATATCATCAACAAAGGGCCTGTGAAGATCAAATTTCTCATAGTTACCGGCAGAATTGTCACCCCCGGTGAATTTTTCAAGGGGATTATTGATCATGAATCCTGCCGCTACTGATTTCTCAATTTCAGCTTTGAGATCTGCTGCCGAACCGATGCATATCTCCTCTTTCCTGTCCTCTGAAACCCAGATAGGAAGGGGAGTACCCCAGAATCTGCTCCGGGAAAGGTTCCAGTCAACGAGATTTTCGAGCCATTTGCCAAACCTCCCTGTTCCTGTTGACTGGGGATTCCAGTTGATCGTATTGTTCAGCTCAATCAATCGTTCACGGAATGCGGTGGTGCGGATGAACCATGCATCAAGCGGGTAATAGAGCACCGGCTTGTCGGTCCTCCAGCAATGAGGATAACTGTGTACCTGCTTTTCAATCCTGAATGCCTTTCCCTGCTGTTTCAGGCTTACTGCAATGTCGACATCGAGTGTATCGGCACTGGGAGATATACTCTCATCATATTCATTCTTAACCGGCCTTCCTTCAAAGCCGGTATATGAACCTGTGTTTACCCTTTCCCTGACGAAATTAATGTCAAGGTCCCTGATGGGCACCATATAACCTCTTTTATCGACCATCGGTCCCGTGGTACCATCCTTTCTCCTGACGATCATACCCGGAACACCGAACTCCTTCCCTGTGCGGTAGTCATCGGCTCCGAAAGTCGGGGCAATGTGAACTATCCCGGTTCCATCCTCAGTGGTCACGAAATCGCCTGTGACAACCCTGAAAGCGCCTGGATCAGGTTTAACCCAATCGATAAGCTGTTCATAGTTTATACCTTCAAGGGCGCTTCCCGGGAATTCATCAATGACCCTGAAAGGTATCTTTTTATCCCCCGTATTGTATTCTGAAATCTCAAGTGAAGAATTTGCGTCGGGGAACATTGAGTGAAGAAGATCCCTGGCGATAATGACAGTTATGGGAGCGCCTGAGTACGGATTGAAACTGCGGACTTTTATATATGTGATCGTCCTGCCGACTGCAAGCGCCGTATTTGAAGGAAGAGTCCATGGAGTTGTCGTCCAGGCCATCATGTGGACATCGGCTGTATCAATATTGGTGTAAAGGAACTCTGATTTTGAATCTCTTAAGAGTCTGAACTGGGCGATGCATGTTGTATCCTTTACATCCTTGTAGCAGCCCGGCAGATTAAGCTCATGGGAACTCAGTCCGGTTCCGGCTGCGGGGGAATATGGCTGTATTGTGTAACCCTGGTAAAGAACCCCTTTTGAATAAAGTTGTTTCAGGAGCCACCAGAGAGTTTCGATATACCGGTTGTCATAAGTCACATAAGGATGGTCCATGTTCACCCAGTAACCCATCTTCCGGGTAAGCTCCTCCCACATATCGGTGTACTTCATTACATCAACCTTGCAGGCTTTGTTGTAATCTTCAATCGAGATCTTGACGCCGATGTCTTCTTTTGTAATCCCGAGAGCTTTTTCAACGCCAAGCTCAACAGGCAATCCATGGGTGTCCCAGCCGGCTTTGCGTTTGACTTCATACCCGCACTGTGCCCTGTAGCGGCAGATCGCATCCTTGATCGTACGTGCCATAACATGATGAATTCCGGGCATTCCGTTTGCCGAAGGAGGACCCTCGTAAAAGACAAACTCACCCTTGCCATTCAATTCACGGACACTTCTGTGGAAAGTGTCATTCTCATCCCATATCTTCAGAATATCCTTGTTAACCTGCGAGAGATCAAGGCTTTTATATTCCGGAAACCGTTTCCCCATCGGATCAGTCAGTTAATGTTTTTATTCTTGAAAAAAATCGCACAAAGATAGAAAAAATTGTCTTG
>DAIUKI010000407.1:0-3005 GCA_036848255.1 Bacteroidales bacterium
GGGGTCGCTGCATCCGGTCGGTGGATCAATTTCACTCTTGCCGGACCGATACTATTGATTCTCCTGTTTATTGGAAGTTCTCAGCTTACAGAAGGCATAAGCAGCAGGAAATATCCTGAGTATACAATTTACAGAAAAGAAGTTCCAAGGTTTCTCCCCTGGAAATTACTTTCTCAGATCTTCCCGTTATTGCTGATGCAATAAAGGTGCTGAAACCCCCTGAGATATATTTTACCATTGCTTATTGCAGGCGATGCAAACATCTTTTCACCTAACGGATTTTTAGCAATATATTCATATTTCGGACCAGGTTTTATCACCGTAATAACACCATCATCCTTTGGCATATAAATCAATCCGCCAGCAATTACGGGTGAAGAATATTGGGGTCCCATGCTTTCTGCCCAGATAATCTTGCCTGTTGCGGCATCTATGCAATGAAGTTTACCGGTAGTCATGGTGGTAAAAAGAAGATTATCCTTATAAACAGGGGAGGGGACATAATAAGCACCTTCCCTTGATTGCCACACAACATGGCTCTTTGAAACATCACCCTTGCCATCCGGTTTTATTGCAATCAGAATCCGCTGAGGCCAGGCACTGCTTACAAGAACCAACCCTGTTTTTTCATTATAGACCGGACTTGAACAGAAATCTTCAGAAGGTCCGCTTACAAACCAATATTTTGATCCATCGGCCGGATTATATGAGGCAATCTCTTTATTCCCGCAAAAAATCAACTGGGTTTTTCCCGCGATATTCCTGATTATGGGTGTACTGAAACTATGTGCCGGTCTTTCGTGAGACACACTCCATACAACCCTGCCGTCAGTTTTGCTCAGTGCAGCCACAAATGAATCTCCCAGGCTGTTTCCATTTATGATTACCTTGTCTTCGAAGAGGATCGGAGAGCAACTGTACCCATGAGGACTTGAAAATGTTCCTGGTCTCTTTTGCCAGAGTAGTTTTCCTGCAAAATCATAGGCAGCGACAACAATATCCTTGCCATCGAGGAAGGAGACAAAAATCCTTGTCCCATCTGTTGCAGGAGTTCCTGATGCGTGACTGTTGTTATCATGCTTCCCTTCAAAAGGCGACTTCACAACTGTTTTTTGCCATAAAAGTTTTCCGGTCCCCGATTCATAGCAAAGGAGAACCTTCTCCTGAGTTTTTTGAAGGGCTGTTGTCAGGAAAAGCTTGTCTTTAAAGACTATTGGAGATGAGTACCCCTGACCGGGCACAGATATTTTCCATGCTACATTAGTAATCGAATCCCATCGGACAGGCAAGTTGGTTTCCAAACTTGTCCCATCCCCGTTCGGGCCGCGCCAGCCTGGCCAGTTCTGTGCGTGAGCTTTAACCACATTAATGGAAATCATTAATGAAAAGATAAGACCTGCGGATATGTGGTTTTTCATGTAATAACTGATAATGATTTTTTAGGTCTGAAAGCTGCCCGGGAAGGGTTGAAGACCCTAAGGCTTATTTTATTCAGGGGTTTTTAATCAATAATCGGGCTGATAATTTCCCCATCCTTTTCTTTGGGTGGTCTGGAGTTTTTCTTTCCTCTGAGTGTTATTGAAATACCGCGTTCTTCTTCATTCCTTACAATCCGAATGAATTTTTGTCTTTTAAGAATCACACTGTCATTATCAGATTCCTGGCTATAACTGGCGCCATAGCTTAAATCCCTTGAAATACTGACTATATCGCTCCTGAAAATAAAAAAAAGAAAAAACACGAGTTTTATTACGATCAATGGTATAATAAATTTCTTCACTTTTGTCCAGAACATAAAATCGAATTTTAATAATGGATGCAAATGTATACGTATTCAGGGACTTTAAGCATTATCTGCCTGTAATTAACATATATTTAACTTTATGAGTACCGGAATGAATGTCAATGGGGGCAATACACCCGGCATTTACATTATTGGTCAGGGTTGGAGGTGCTCATTATTTCCAGGACCATTTTTGTGACTTTACGGAAATCTATTTTTCCTGTAGCCATCATAGGCAACTCATTAATGACTATAAATTGCCTTGGAAGATTTATGATGGGCAGTTCATTCAACATCTTCCTGAGTATTTCTGTCTTGTTAACCTCGCCCGAGACTGTTGCAACGATAATTGATCCCTTTTTGTCATCCGATACCTCAACGACACAGCATGAAACTCCCTTGGGAAGAAATTTTTCCAGGATATTCTCTACTTTAACCAGTGAGACCATTTCTCCTCCGATCTTTGCAAACCTTTTAAACCGGCCTGCATGCCAGAGATATTTGTCTTCATCAAAGAATCCCATGTCGCCGGTATTATACCAGCCATCATCAAGGGCTTCAGCTGTTAGCTCAGGGTCATCATAATATCCTTTCATCACCGAATCTCCCTTTACCATTACCTTACCGACTTCCCCGGTGGTACACTCCTCGCCGGTCTCAAGATTCTCAATCCTGACCTGAACATTTGGAATAACTTTCCCTGTGCTTCCCGGTCTGTTAAATTCGTGGGTATTGACAGATATAACGGGAGATGTTTCTGTTGCTCCATAACCCTCAAGAAGGGTGACCCCGTGTTTTTTCATAAATCCTTCCCTGAGGGCATCAGGACACTTATCGGCTCCGGCTACCATTAACCTGACAGTTTTAAAATCTCCGGGTTCTGATTTCTGGAGATATCCCCAGAAGAAGCTGGGGGTGCCAACCATTAATGTTGGCTTCTCGTCCCGGGCTATGTTGCTGATTGTTTGGAAATCAAGAGGATTAGCATAAGTCACCATAGTCATACCGTAATAGAACGGCACCCACAGATTTACTGTCAGTCCGAATACATGATAGAAAACAAGATTTGACAGGATAATATCCGATTCAGTGATTTTAGCATAATCCCCGAAGTTTTTGATATTTGAGGCAATATTCCGGTGGGTCAGCTGGACTGCTTTTGGGTCTTTTTCACTTCCGCTTGTGAATAAAATTGCAGCTGTGTCATTTTCATCCCCCTTAT
>DAIUKI010000408.1:0-2998 GCA_036848255.1 Bacteroidales bacterium
TGAGTTGGATGGATTCATTGAAATGGAAAGCTGCAACTTTAGCTTGACTTCCAATAAAGTCGAACTTATTCCTGTTAAACTTTGTTAGAGAGAATAAATGAGAGAAAAAATATTAATACTATTGAGCTTAACTCTTATTATTCTCAACTCATGTGAAAAAGAGGCTGACGAAGATCTGACAGGTGTTCCTCTATTGAATATGAAAACCATTTTAACAGGTTATGAGATCATCTGGGGTATGGATTTTCTTCCTAATGGGGAACTGATCTTCGGGGAGAAACGAGGAAAACTATACAGAAAGAACAATGACGTCGTTACTGAGATTACCGGTTTTCCGGAAGTCCTAACTACCGGACAGGGTGGATTACTTGATATCCGGGTACACCCTGATTATTCAATAAATGGCTGGGTCTATGCATGCTATGCTGCATCAAATCCCGCTGGAGGTGGCCTGTTGAAACTTATTCGTTTTAAGATCACAAATGATCAGGTTCAGAATATTGAAAATATCTTTACTACCAATGGATCAAATACATGGTATGGTCATTATGGAAGCCGGATCGTGTTCGACATGGCAAAATATCTTTATCTGAGTGTAGGGGAAGGTGGTGTTGGAAGTAATGGCGGACCCAATACAATAAATACTAATGCACAGGACAGGATGTCTTCATGGGGGAAGATCCACAGATTGAGAGATGATGGCAGTATACCAGCTGACAATCCGGTTATTCCCGGAAGTTCCGGACCTACATCCATTTATACATATGGACACAGGAATCCTCAGGGTTTGACACTACATCCTGAAACAGGTGAAATATGGGAGACTGAACACGGTCCCAGAGGAGGCGATGAAGTCAATATCATTATCAGAGGAGCAAATTATGGGTGGCCGACTTATTCAATAGGGGTCAATTACGACGGTACAACTATCTCATCAGGTCATAGTGCAACAGGTATAAAAGCTCCTATCTATACATGGACCCCGTCGATCGCAACCTGCGGAATAGCTTTTATTACCAGCAACAAGTTCAAATCGTGGAAGGGTAACCTTCTGGTGAGTGGACTTGTATCACAAGAACTCATCAGATGTGTGGTGAATGGTGATAAAATAGTTGAAGAAGATGTTTTATTAAGTAATTCAGGAAGAGTAAGAAATGTTATTCAGGCACCTGACGGGTCCATATATGTATCAGTTGAAAATCCAGGGAGGGTCATTCAGATTCTACCGGAGTAAATCATGAGATGCCACTTCAGCCGGTTGCAACTTTGGTCCGTTCAAGGTAACGAACGGCACAAGAGGTCAAATTTGACCTCTTGTTTCTTTTTATGACATCCAGAAACCCACACTAATTCTCGTATCCTTTTTGACGGGCAGTCAACACTTTGGCAAACCTGCAGATACGATTACCGTTTTGCAAGTTGCGTTTTTTCTTTTTAATTTAACCGCAATACTAATTACCAGCAATATTTCATTCTAAAACTTAAAAGTGATGAAAAAATTCCTGAAAATTTTGAAATGGACAGGCATTGTGGTTGTCGTTCTCATTGCGGTCATATTCATTTTTGTCCAACTTGCCTGGGATAAAAAGATTGATGCTCCTTACCCTGATATTAAAGCCAGCACCGACTCTGCCATGATAGCAAGAGGAAAGTATCTGGCAGAAGGACCTGCACACTGCATGGGTTGTCATGTGCCGTTGGACAAAATAAAAGAAGTGTATAGTGGTAAGCAGTTTCCATTGTCGGGCGGATGGGAAGAATCTATTCCGGGCGTTGGAACCTTCCGTGCACCTAACCTCACACCCGACAAGGAAACCGGGATAGGCAAACTTACAGACGCTGAACTAGCACGTAGTGTCCGTTATATGGTTCGTTCAGATGGCAAAGTGATGATCCCATTCATGGATTACCAGGGAATGAGTGACGAGGACCTGACCGCAGTTATTTCCTTTTTGCGTTCGCAACCGGCAGTAAGCAATCGTGTAAAACCAAACGAAATTGGGTTCATGGCTAAGGCTGTGTTTGCTTTTGGCCTTATTAAAGCGGAGGGTCCGAAAAGCACACCTCCCAAAAGAGTGGAGATAGACACAACAATCGTTTACGGCAATTATTTTTCAAACCATGTAACAGCCTGCCGAGCTTGTCATACGGAATACAATATGAAAACAGGTAAGCAAACCGGGATTGATTTTGCAGGGAAAAGTTATTTCCCTGCCAATGAACTAATGGAAGGATACTCCTTTATTACCCCCAACCTTACTCCTCATCCAACCACCGGTGTTATGGCCAAATGGAGCGAAGAAGCTTTTATTTTTAGGTTCAAAGCAGGGAGAATACTCAAAACCAGTCCAATGCCCTGGGCTTTAATGGCTCGTATGAATGATCTGGAGCTCAAAGCCATCTATCGCTATCTGCGTTCACTCAAGCCTGTAGAAAACAGAATAGAAAAAACAGTATTCAACCCGGGGGAAGAATTACCAAAACAATAAAAAAATTTCACCTCATATCGAAAAATTAACATGCTAACAATAAGTGAATTACAAGTATCTCATTGTTATAACATCTTTTTTCCTAATATATAAGATCTGAATAAGTACTTCCATGGCATAGCCACGATTGGAAAGACTATCCAAATGAAGAGACGAGCCGCTCCTTCGACAGGAGAACCAATCAATTCGTTTTTCACCCATAAAGGATAAGCCACTATAACAAGCCAGGCAGTTTTATATGTGATCTCAAACAAAATAATAGGCAACATCTTAAGTGGATAACGAATTCCAATACAGGATATTAAGGAGTATGAGCCCCACATAAACCATGCTGCAGAATTCGTAGTATTCCAGGGGCCAGTGTGATTAAAAATATGACTCCAGGAATCATAGGTAAGAAAAAGAAACATCAAGGTGAAAAGTAGTCTCAACATGTAGATATTAATTCTTGGAACTCCTTCGTACTTTTCGTAATCTCTTTTGAAAATGTTTTTGAACAGGAATCCTGA
>DAIUKI010000409.1:0-2988 GCA_036848255.1 Bacteroidales bacterium
AGCAGGAAATTATCTTTTGGATCGGTTAGATGATGTACTGTTTCATCTGTATCCTTAAACTGACATAGTTTTAAATGAATTGCAATAAATTCTTTAATGTCAGTATGTTTGATATATTTCTTAAACTTCTGTCGCAATAAAACCTCCTGAATCTCTTCAATAAGCTGGCGGCTTGTAAGTACAGTCAATTGATGATGGAGTATCAGCGTGACTAATTTGTCCAATCGCTTTGTGATCACATAGCTTATCCAAATGTTGCTATCAAGAATGAGAACATCATTTTGCATTCCGCTTCTTTCTGTATTCTGTAACTTCCGCTACGACATCTTCAATTGTGAGATCATTTGCCTTAATTCTCTCTGACATTTTTTGTGCCCTGTAAACGAGTGTTTCTTTTTCCAATTCTTTTTCTAATCTCACCTTATCTTCAATTGAAAATGATTTAATAAGTTTTAATACATCATCGAATGTAAAGGACAAACTGTAAGTTCTTTTATATGATGCAGTACTCATCGTTCCAGTAGTTTAATCCACAAATTTAGCAAATTGTAAGTTTTAAAGCAAGGAAAATGTTAAAAGGAGAAAGTTTAAATTTGGAAATTAGAGACTTACATAAGGCGTGACGACCCCGACGCTAAGGTCGGGGTCTCCTTTTCACTTCGACAAGCAGCCAACACCAAGTAACCAGGAACACGCAACAAATAACCATGCAACTAAAAGGACTTGCTAAACCCGGACAATCTGAATAACTTTATCAGATAATTGGAAAAGTCATGAAAAACATTGAAATCTGGAAAGAGATTCACCGATTAGCCAGGGAGTTATATTTGATGGCTCCATGGTCGTATATTTCCGAGACAGACATTTTCGGAGTAAAAACAGCCGCAAATGGCAATACATATTTCATAAGCATTATGGGATCGGCCGGAGAGCTGTCGGCGATATGTGGCTATGAAGGACCTCTGGCTCTTGAACAATTCTGGGAGCTGGAGGAGGAACCCATGGTTGAGCCGGAAAGGATCCTGGTCATTCCACATATTATGCTTTCGTTCGATTTCAAGAAAAACATTGATGATCTGCAGAAGGATCTGTTGAAAAAAACTGAATATAATGCAGTTAAGGGTAGCAGCTGGCCCGAGCTGAAACGAATAATCCCGGGACTTGTCCCGGCAATACCCGGAGATCAGCACTTAGCTGAATTCCCCATGATACTTGAGCAGGTCATTGATGTTTGCTCACTTGCAAAGAAAGATATTTCCTTTATTCATCAGGATGAGCAGGATGATGATATATATCTTATCCGTGAGCAGGCAGGAAAGGGAGGAAAAACAGTATGGTTCGACAATTACCTGCAGGTACCCCCGGAAAAAGTGACTTACAAGCCAGGGATAAGCGAAGAGGATGCAGGATCACTTAGATTCCTCAAAAAGGCCTCTGAGGTTCTTCAGGCCGGTTACAGGATGATGCCAACTCCTGTAAGGGATAGTACCAATCCTGATTATTTCCCTTTCGTAGTAATGCTCACAGATAAAAAATCAGGCATTATTGAAGGTTTTGAGTTAATTTCCCCTTTCCCTGATTATCATTCGATGGTAGAGAAAATCCCCCTTTCGATAATCAATATGATCAAAAAACTTAGGCTCAAGCCCATGAGCATTGAGATAAGCAACGGAAAGCTTTATGAAATGCTTGAGCCCATCTTACGGAAAAGCCAGATCAATGTAAAGCTTGTCCCTGTTCTGGTTTCGCTGGAAGAGGCTTTTGAAGGGATGATGGAAAATATGAGGAAGAAGTGAGGAGGTGAAGGGTTTGTTATTGAGTGATTGTGTTGATTAGAAGAAGCACGGCGAAAGGAATGAATGATCGCTGGCCCCGGGCCGCAAGCCGCCCATTAGATGTCCGGTTGCAGATTTCTTACGATTGCGTCTTTAATGGAGGGTTTACCAGCACCCAGTGAATTATCGGAGCCCAGGAGAAAATCATTTGCAATTGTTACGATAGCACTACCTAACAGATCAATATCGACTGGCAAAATATGCCAGTCAGCTTTCTGAAAATGAAGAACAGGAAAGCTTTTTATACGTTCTTCGACGTCTATTTCGTTGATTATAGCCTTGTTTTTAGCTTCGCTGAACACATCCATCCAGTTAAACCAGTAATTTTGCGATAACACACAGATATCAAAAGCATCCTTTGGTTCATCCCGGCTGACAATAGCTGTAAGTTTATTTGTCAGTATATTGAGAGGGGTATCTATAAAACCATATTTATATTTATTAGGAACTCCACACCTGTAAGCAATATCATTTACAAATTCAACCTTAAGCACTCCCTCTTCGTCTTCAATATAATAACGAACAAAATCCTCATAAATAATGCTTTGACCCTTTAGTAACGAAAATTGTTTTGCCAGTACTATTTCAATATTCTTTATCAAACCATGAAATGCATCACTTTTGTTCATAAAAAAATCAAGATCCTCACTGAAGCGGTGGTTAAGATAAAACCTTCCCAGTGCAGTCCCGCCAGTCAGGTAAAAAGAACTAATTACCGGCTGTAAAACCTGAAGTACCTTATCTTGGATCCGGTAAAGCTTCCTGTAATCTTTTCCTGACATACTCATACTTCTTCCGGATTGATTTTGGCCACAATACTCCAATTACCTTATCAGTCAGCATTTCCTTTACCTTTTCGACAGGTACAAGCTGGATAATTGTGTACCAGGGCAAACCTGTCAGCATCCTGGCAAACAATTGTTCACGGGTATAATGACCGGCCTTTTCAATCTTCCCATCGAGCAGTTCTTCCATTTCGCCGGCTGATATAGAGTAATCCCACATGACAGACTCCAGTATCTTATTACGTTGCTGTTTGTCCATTCACGAATTGTTAATGTACCCCAAATATACTCAATATTTCGGAGGTATTAAGCAGATTATTAGTTGCGGCGTGAGGTATGCGGTGTAGGGTGCGCGGCAAAAGGAATGT
>DAIUKI010000410.1:0-2985 GCA_036848255.1 Bacteroidales bacterium
CTTTAAAAAACAGAAAATAGCAGTATAAATGGGGAAAGCCGGTAAGGGTTATGGACAAGTCAATGCCATCGTCAGTGAAATTGAAAGAACTGTTCTTATGGGCAGGCTCGATGATATGATAAGCTGGGGCAGGAAGAATTCGTTATGGCCATTCGGGTTTGGCCTGTCGTGTTGTTTCGTGGAAATGGCAACTGCTCTTACAAGCAGGTATGATATTGCAAGGTTTGGCGGAGAAGTCATTCGTGGTACACCAAGGGAATCGGATGTGATGGTCATTGCAGGCACCGTCTTTATAAAAATGGCTCCGATAATTCAGCGTCTGTATGAACAGATGATGGCCCCAAAATGGGTAATTTCAATGGGATCGTGTGCAAATTCAGGCGGAATGTACGATATCTACAGTGTTGTTCAGGGGGTTGACAAGTTCCTTCCTGTTGATGTATATATATCGGGGTGCCCTCCCCGTCCGGATGCCTTTCTGGAAGGACTTCTTTTATTAAGGGAATCGATAGGGAAGGAAGAGCGGCCGTTTAGCTGGGTAATTGGTCCGCAGGGTATTCACAAACCTGAAAAGATCTCACTGAGGGATAAAAAAATGGAAGAAAGAGCCAGGATGGAAACCCTTAGACCGATGAACGAAATTTAAATATTCATGACAGGATGTTAATGATTTTATGAATTCCGATAAACGAGATATTATTTCTGAAATACGCTCACAGTTTGGTGAACAGGCAATTATATATCATCAGCCGGTAAAGGATGAAACACCAACCATATGGGTTGATAAAAATAAACTTACAGAATTGTTATTCTTCCTTAAAAATGAGATACCCTTTCCTTTCAGAATGCTTTACGACCTTACGGCTATTGATGAAAGGACACGGACAAACAGACAGGGACAACCTTCAAGTGATTTCACAATTGTCTGCCACCTGACATCATTTGAAAGGAATTCCGATCTGCGTGTAAAGGTAGCCCTCAGAAACGGGGATTTAAACATACCTTCCATAACAAACATCTGGGAATCAGCAAACTGGTATGAGCGCGAGGTTTTTGATATGTTTGGAATAAATTTCAGCGGGCATCCGAATCTTACAAGAATACTCATGCCAAAATCGTGGCAGGGATACCCGTTGAGGAAGGAACACCATGCACGGGCAACGGAGGTGGATCCATTTACTCTTACCGATATCTACAGGGAGGAGGAGGAAGCAAATTTGAAATTTCATCCCGAAGAATACGGACTCGCAACCAAAAGCGAAGACAGCGATTTCATGTTTCTCAATATCGGGCCACAGCACCCGGGTACACACGGTTTGTTAAGACTTGTGCTGCAACTGAACGGGGAGGATATCATAAATATTATTCCCGACATTGGTTTTCACCACAGGGGAGCTGAAAAAATGGGTGAAAGACAATCGTGGCATACCTTTATTCCCTACACCGACAGGATTGATTACCTGAGCGGGGTAATGAATAACCTGGCATACGTTCTCTCTGTCGAAAAGCTTGGCGGCATCGAAATTCCCGAAAGGGCAAATGTGATAAGGATAATGATGAGTGAACTCTTCCGGATAGCCAGCCATCTTGTCTGGCTTGGCACATTCGCTCAGGATATGGGACAATTGTCGCCGGTATTCTACGCCTTCAACGATCGTGAAAGGATCTTCGATATTGTATCTGCAATAACCGGAGGCCGGATGCATCCATCGTGGTTCAGAATTGGTGGTGTTGCACACGATTTGCCGGATGGCTGGAATAAGATGATGCAGAGTTTTGTTGACTATTTGCCAAAGCGTCTGAGGGAATATGATAAAATTATTATCCGGAACAGGATTTTTAAAGCAAGGACTGTAGGCATTGGAATCTACACAACTCAGGAAGCAATTGAATGGGGAATCACAGGCTCGGGACTCAGAGCCACCGGTTTTGACTGGGATTACCGCAAAAAGCGGCCTTACTCCGGGATTGAACAGTTTGAATTTGATGTTCCACTGGGGAAGAATGGTGATTGCTACGACAGGGCGCTGGTACGCATGCAGGAGATGCATCAGAGCCTGAGGATAATTCAGCAGTGCATTAATAATATGCCTGAGGGTCATTATAAGTCAGACCATCCTCTTACTACGCCGCCCAGAAAGGAAAAAACAATGATGGATATTGAAACTCTGATAAATCATTTTGTCGGTGTTTCCTGGGGTCCGGTCATCCCTTCCGGTGAAGCAATGGTGCCAATTGAAGGAGCGAAGGGCAGTAATGGGTATTATCTGATTAGCGACGGCAGCACTTCCTCGTACCGTTCAAGGATAAGGACACCCTCATTTCCTCATATGCAGATGCTCCCGTTTATTACCAAGGGCTATACAATACCTGACCTCCTGGCTATACTGGGTGCAATGGATTTTGTACTGGCCGATCTCGACCGTTGAATTATCCGTATTAATCAGAGAAAAAACAGAATGCTGACTGAAGAAGAAATAAGAGAGATAAAGAAAGAGATAGAACATTATCCCTACCCGGCTGTGGCTTGCATTGATGCTTTGAAAATCGTTCAGAACCACCGCCAATGGATTTCTGATGAGTCGGTAAAAGATATTGCAGAATTACTTGGAATGTCGGTTGAAGAGGTTGACGGAGTAGCAACATTTTACAGCCGGATCTACCGGAAACCCGTGTCGAGAAACATAATACTGATATGCGACAGTGCCTCATGCATGATAATGGGCTACGAAAGCCTTTATGAATATGTTTCAAAAAAACTCGGAATCAGCTTTGGTGAAACAACTTCCGACAAGAGATACACACTTCTTCCTATTTCATGTCTGGGCGATTGCGACAATGCTCCTGCAATAATGATAAACAACGATCACTATAACAAGGTGACAATAGAAAAACTTGACGAAATATTAGACCTCTATAAATAAAATGGAAAAACCTTTGACCCAATTTATTAAGCCGGGATCGCCTGCGTATAATCTTGATGGT
>DAIUKI010000411.1:0-2958 GCA_036848255.1 Bacteroidales bacterium
ATCGAGATATATTATAAGAGTTTAAAGAATGCCATCGATTACAAAAACGGAGCAACGATCCTGTTAAATCCATATCTTGAAACGGACCTGCTTAATGTAAGCGGGCATAATTATGGCGTTGAGCTCTATGTAAGGAAAAATTCCGGAACCCTTACCGGGTGGTTGGGCTATACCTTTTCACGCTCGCTTCAGAAAACAACCGGTGTCCATGAAGAGGAAAAAATAAACAATAACCGGCTCTTTGCATCAAACTTTGACAGGCCAAACAATCTTGTGATTAACCTGAATTACCATCTCTCAAGACGATGGAGCATCGGAGGCACATTCAACTGGAGCACAGGCCGCCCTGTTACACTGCCCGAGTATAAATACGATCACCAGGGCTACCAGCTGCTTTACTATTCCGATCGCAACAAATACAGGCTTCCCGACTATCACAGGCTTGATGTTTCAATTACTTACGATGAATCATTGAAACTCAGGAAGAAATGGAAAGGAAGCTGGGTACTTTCAGTCGTTAACCTGTATGGCAGGAAAAATGCATATTCAGTCTTTTACAAAAAGGAAGAACATATGGTTTCATATGAATACAGACAGTATGATACCTATATGCTTTATATTATCGGAAGACCATTCCCATCATTGACCTATAACTTTTCTTTCTGAAATGAAACCGGCGTTCTTCATATTAATAATCTGCATATTGCTTGTTTCCTGTTATGACCCATATACTGCCAGTGTTGAGTCGAATGAGAAAATCCTGGTTGTCGACGGAATGATAACCAATGAAAAAGCTTCCTATAAAGTGAGTCTTAACTATGCTATGCCATTTTATTCCGATGATGTCAGTCAGCCTGTGCAATCGGCAAAGGTCAGCGTTTCGGATGATATCGGGAACTCATTTAATTTCATTGATAATGGAAACGGAGACTACTCATCTGATTCCCTTGAATTTACGGGACAGCCTGGCAGGACGTACACTCTTCAGATTGAAACCATTGAAGGTGAAACATTTGAATCGGGACCTCAAAAGTTGAATAAAGAATATCACCCCGATACGGTTTATGCCGAAGCTGATTACCAGGAGACCATAAGCAGGTTCAATGAAATAATTGTCACTGTCCGCGGAGCCAATATAATGGCTGATATCACAAGTGAAACCGATTCCCTTCCCCGTTTCAGATTTACTTCGGACCTTGTTGAACAATATTTTTATGCATTAAATATACCACCACCGCAATTTGACCCTCCCTTATACTCCTTTTATTGCTGGGAAACCAATGACATCAGTCAGGATGTCAACCTGACCGGCAATGAATACTCTTTAAACAAATCTTCTGTTAACAGGCATGAAATTTACTTTATTGACGATAATATATACGTCGAAGGCAAGGTATATGAGCTTGGTTCCCAGGAACCTGATTTATCATACAGGGGAATTGAAACAGCATATCGCAAAATTTATAATGTATCACACCGCATTCTTTATTTGAATCAATACTCACTGAATGCGGAAACCTTTTCTTATTACATGAGCATGGATGAACAGCTCAGGTCGGAGGGGAAATTATTCGATCCGATTGCAGTTCAGCTGACCGGGAACATCAGCTGCACCTCAGATCCTGAAAAGAAGGTTTATGGCTTCTTTGAAGCATCAGGTGTAAGCCATACTTCATACATAATCGGATTCAGGAACCTCAGGAATGATGAGTATCTGATAACCAGGATACCATACAGGCAACTACCTCAGCCAGACGGCTGCTGGATCAACAAAGTTCCGTCTTTCTGGGTAAATTGATTTAAAGAGAATGAAACATCTGATATCCAATATCATTTTTATTACCGTTATCTGCCTCCAGGTTGCGGGCCAGGGAAATTTTGATGAACCCATACCGCAGAAGGTTTATCTGCATACCGACAAAGCATCCTATATTGCAGGGGAGCATCTGTACTATAAATTCTATCTGCAGGCGGATCCCCGCCAGCCGGCCAGGTTTGCATATCTTCTTCTGCGTGACCGGAATAATTCAATTGTAACCCATGTCAGGCTTGATGTGATCAACAATATTTCATATGGGAGCATTTTGCTTCCTGATACCCTAAGCACTGATTTTTACCAGTTAGTCGGCTATACAAATCTTATGCGGAATGCACAGCAGTCATTCTTTATGAAGGAGATAGTTATTGCTAACAGGTTTGATGAAAAAATGGAGCGGTTAAAAGAACCGGTAAAAATTTCAGTCCCTGCGGAAGGCTCAGTTGATATCATGCCTGATGAGGAAAACCTTGTCATTAAATTGGAAAAGAAGGTTTTCAATCCTCGTGAGAAAATATCATTCACAGTTGAAACCGGCAACATATCAGAAGATCCCATTGCTTCCCTTTCGGTTTCAGTAAGCGAGATGGTGCCCGGCCTGAATGCTGAGCCGCCAATAGAGTCCGTGATTAATGATACAAATACGAACAGGCAAACATTCCTGCCTGAAATAAATGGGGCGATCCTTCAGGGAAAAGTAATTGCATCTTCTCAACCGGCAAATAAAACAAACGGCCTGAAGAATTATACAGTTTTCCTGTCAACTGTTGACACAATTGCCAATTTGCAATATGCCACAACTGATTCCACCGGGTATTTTTCTTTCAATATTGACCCTTACTACGAAGGGAAAGAAATCATTATACGCACGAGGGAGAAGATAAACGGGGTTATTGAACTTGATGATAAATCCATAATAAATCAGCCCTACAGACTATCAGCAAAGAACGATTTGACGCGCATTAAGGATCATCTTGCCCTAAATCTGAAAATTAATCAGGTTAACAGGTATTACGGTAAAAAACCGGAACCGGACACTCAACTGGTGATAGTTACTCCTAAAGCAATTCCCAGAGTTTATTATAAGGAATATTTAAAAATTCTGCCATCTGATTACCTCGAGCTCAGTGATTTTGCAGATA
>DAIUKI010000412.1:0-2955 GCA_036848255.1 Bacteroidales bacterium
TTTATTAAAGTATTGTTAATTCTGCTCTAAAAGGATAAAAATATTTTTTTATTTGAAATTGACCCTTTATCTTTGTAAAGTATTTGGCATGATATTTGAATATTACGATATAGAGGTTTTTTTCATAGGTTAGGTTAGTTTTAGGGTTATCAAAAAGTGAGCCGTCCCGCCCGGGACGGCTTTTCTTTTTATATCAAATTATAAGTTTCAGATCAGGAACTTCAGGTTTTTGTCCTTAAGTATCTTTTTTTCAATATTGAAAACACCTGTCACCGAATCGATTTCCCTGAGCCGCGACATAATCATTTCGGAGTCTTTTACTGAATTATTCAGAAGCAACAAAAAATCAATGTTCCTTAGTTTCTTAAGCAGGAAATTCTTTCCCGATCTGGTAGATACAAGCTGGAAGTTTGAATCTGCGGGCTGTAATGAATCAGAAAACCGGCTGAACACCAGTTTATCGTTTTTTTCATCCTGAAATTCAACGGGATCAATATTCTTTAATGAGATCGAGAGCTTTTTATTCAGTTTTAGCGAAAGCCTGTAGTCAGGATCAGCTGATACAATTCCGATAACAGCTGGAATATCCTCATCATTGACAGTCAAATGGATCTTCGTTATCTTTTGAGAATTCTTCATTCCGGGTAACTTGAACCATAAAGTTAAGAAAAGTGGGAGAAGCTATGCCTGAATGGCAGAAATTTCTTTAAGTTTTACCAGGGCTTTTCCGGCAGCTTCCTGTTCTGCTTCCTTTTTTGAGGCGCCCTGTCCTGTCCCGACTTCTTCCTTATTGATCAGAAGGGTTGCAGAAAAAACGGACTTTTTATGTTTGAAATCATACTCTTCCTTGTATTCGAACGTAAGATTTGTTTTATGCTTTTGGATCCATTCAAAGACAAGGCTTTTATAATCAGTATCGGTATCAACTATTTTATTCAGGTCGAGGTATTTGTTGAAAACCCTCTTTATAAAAAGGTTTTTTGTCTTTTTAAATCCCCTGTCGACGAACAGGGCTCCTATAAGTGCTTCAAGAGCATCACCGTAAAGGTTTCTGGTCGAACCATTCAAACACACATTGCTTACAAGGATCTTGTCGATCCCCATTGAAATGGCAAGATTATTAAGTATTTCGCGGTTTACGATCCTTGACCGGATTTTTGTCATGAATCCCTCATTTGCGTCAGGGAATTTCTCGAAGAGGTAATCGGAAAGTATAGTGTCAAGTACTGCATCTCCGAGGAACTCAAGTCTTTCATTGTTGATCCTCTGTCCGTCAGGAAGAGTGAACGAAGCCGATCTGTGTATGAATGCAGCCTCATAGATACGAAGGTTGGTCGTACGAAAACCAATAATCTCTCTCAGGCGGGAGGCAAACTCCTGCTTGTTAACAATATAGGTACCATTATTTCTTAATGAAAATAAGGACACTAAATCCCGGCTTTTCTAATGACTATGGAAGCGTTATGTCCCCCGAAACCGAATGTGTTGCTTATGGCAGAGTTTACTGTCCGTTTCTGAGCAGTGTTGGCAGTAAGATTCAGATTCTGGTCGATATCCGGATCGGGGACCCTGAAATTTATTGTCGGGGGGACGATATCATTTTTCACGGCAAGTATTGCAGCGATTGCTTCCACGGCTCCTGCTGCGCCAAGCAGATGACCTGTCATCGATTTTGTGGAGCTGATATTCAATTTGTATGCATGTTCCCCGAAAACTTTAACTATAGCCTTTGCTTCAGAGATATCGCCGAGCGGAGTTGCAGTGCCATGGACATTGATGTAGTCGATATCTTCTGGTTTAAGGCCGGCATCTTCAAGAGCCAGATTCATGACCCGTGTAGCACCGAGGCCCTCAGGATGCGGGGCTGTAAGATGGAATGCATCGGCTGTCATTCCGCCGCCTGTGATCTCGGCGTAGATTTTTGCCCCTCTTGATTTTGCATGTTCATATTCTTCGAGAATCAATCCTCCTCCTCCCTCTCCCATCACAAAACCATCACGGGTCTTATCAAAAGGCCTGGAGGCTGACTTGTATTCTTCGTTGTTTGTCGAGAGAGCCTGCATGGAATTAAAACCGCCGATCCCCGGTTCATTGATGGCAGCTTCGGAGCCGCCTGTGACAAATACATCAGCCTTGTCCCATTTTATATAGTTGAAGGCATCGATTATTGCATTTGTTGAGGAGGCACAAGCTGATACGGTGCTGAAATTGGGTCCGCTGAATCCGTGTTTGATGGAGATTGAGCCGGCAGCAATGTCACCGATCATCTTGGGAATAAAGAATGGACTGAACCGTGGAATTCTGTCGCCTTCAATATACGACTTAATTGTAAGGTAGAAGGTTTCTATACCTCCTATCCCTGACGCCCATATTACACCAACTCTTTCCCTGTCGATCTTATCCAGGATCAATCCTGAATCAGCAATAGCTTCGTCTGATGCAATAAGGGCATACTGGGCAAAGAGATCAAGCTTGTTGGCCTCTTTTCTGTCGAAGTAAGTTGATGAGTCATAGCCTTTGATTTCACATGCAAATTTGGTCTTGAACTTTTCGGTGTCAAAGCGCGTGATCATCTCTGATCCGCTGATTCCGTTTAATAATCCTTCCCAATATTCATGCAAATTTTTCCCGACCGGAGTAATTGCTCCAAGTCCAGTGACTACAACTCTTCTCATAAATGGATTATTATAAATGCAAAATTATTTTGCATTCTCCTCGATATACTTGATAGCATCACCAACTGTACTGATGCTTTCAGCCTGGTCGTCAGGAATCCCTATGTTAAATTCTTTTTCAAATTCCATGATTAATTCAACAGTATCAAGAGAGTCAGCTCCAAGATCATTTGTGAAACTGGCTTCAGGAGTAACCTCAGATTCGTCAACTCCAAGTTTATCAACTATTATCTCTTTTACTCTTGTAGCAATGTCTGCCATAGTTTTAATTTTTAATTAA
>DAIUKI010000413.1:0-2948 GCA_036848255.1 Bacteroidales bacterium
TTAAATTAAAAAGATCATTTTATATCATCAACAACAATGTAGTATCTTTCTCCCATACCGATATTCAATTTAATTCCATTCCTTAATTCTATTCCATAAATCTGTGTTTTTGTTTTTTTATTGTAATCAATTAATTTATAATTCTTTTGATTTGTCACCGTAAACCATTCAGGAAACTGATTAATGCGCGGGTAATCGATCGGAAGATGCAAAATTTCCTTATGCCTCGGGTAATCAAAAGTCAGTCTCCCATTCCATGGGTTTTCGGATGATATTGAAATGTACAATTTCCCGTCTTTCATTTCAGAACCGAATATCAAATCCTCTCTCCATGGCAAACAATGAACACCATGGGTCTTCCATAAGGCGTACATTATAGCTGTGCGCTCAAAATTTCCATCAGGATGGGCTCCGCCTATAATGCCGTTATCTTTTTGCATTCCCCACATTACTTTCATCTCACTGTCAATCCAGTTTTTTAACCCGGGAACCGGTTCCCGGTTATACAAATTAATGGCACTTTCAAGGGCATCGGCATACCCGTCATGACTTTTACCTTCCCAGGCGAAGTTCCGGTATTTTTCGTTGAGGTTTTTAATTGCGTCCAGAAATGCCTGCCGGTATTCATCCTTTTTATCTATGAGGTAAACTGAATAATAAGCATCCAGAATATAGCCCCAGTTATCAACCACCATGCTGTCAACAACTACCCCGCTGAGGGCATTAACGGCATTATAAAACAATCCGTCTTCATTTCTTCCGGCTTCAAGGACCCTGTCAAGTACTTTATAATATCGCTCCTCATATTGTTTTTTCTTTTCAGGCCTTGCAAAGGACAATGTGACATACAGCTCGCTCAGACCCCCGATAATTTCACAGCCATGGTCTCTGAGGCGAAGGTATTCCACCTTGCTTAAATCGCGATCCTCCACCAGGTAATAATCTCCGATTTCAATAGCCGAATTAAGATATTTTTCGTCTCCTGTAATCCAGTAAATACGGGATAAAGCCTGGAGCATTGATCCATTAACCTCTTCTGAAACAGCCTTGTAAGTATCAATCTGATCCACGTCCTTCAGAACTGAATAATACCCGCCAAGGTCTTCAAGCATCTCCATCATTCGGTCTTTCCAGGGCGAGGATCCGATATACTCTGTCAAAGGGATAAGGCCGTCTTTGATATACTCTGATGTACCAAAGATTATCCATATCGTATCTGCCTTTTTTGAGTCGAAGTCCTGAGTGGAAAATCTGTAAACGTCGGGAAGAGATTTAATTCTTGAAGTCAGTTTTTTCTCTGAATGAAGCATATCGAGCATCGGGCCATTGTATAGATCCCGATCGAGCAGATATGAAGCAAGAACCATATAGGCATAATTGTCAGCTGCAGCATTGAATGGTTCCCAAAGATCTATTTTATTTGTCAGGTTAGAGGGAATGAGCCCGCTTATTCTATCGCGTCTCATCATCCAGGCTTTCACGCAGTTAAGTGACCTTACATATGATTCATTTGCAAGGAAACCATTTTCTTTAGCGTTTGCGAAATCCTTCGTGTTGTATTTTATCGGGTTACACCCAATCAAGAAGGATAGTGTAAAAATTATCGCCAGATTCGATTTCATAATTCACCTCGGTTCCTTTGAGAAACTTACCCTCATTCCAAGATACAACATTCGTCCGAAATCCGGATATCCTACCACGGTTGAATATTTTTTATCAGTCAGGTTTCGAACCCGCAGATAGAGACGCAATGGCATTTTAGTTTTAAAAGTATAACCCCCGTTGAGGTCAACGGCAAAGAAATCCCCAAGCGGCTGAGGCCCGGCACTTTTTGGGGCAAACCTGGCACTCTCAAACCCCGAGACATACTTACAGAACATATTGAGGTCAAAATTCCTTTTATCCAGATATAAACCTCCGCCCGAAATCAAGGCCGGATTTTCCCTGTTCCGCGTCATGGCTCCATCAGCTCTTAGCTGTGACCTCATAACTGAGATATTGAAGAATGGTTCAAGCAAATTGAATAAACGAGGTGATACAATTTCAAGTTCCGCCCCTGCCTGCCGCTGATCGCGGTTCACATACAACTCCCTTACAATGCCATTCTCAGGATCTATGATAGTAGTACCACTCAAAGCAATAGCATCTTTTTGAAAAACTGCAAAAGTTGCAAGTGTTACTTTTCCCGAATTTCCCAATTCTTTTACAGCTCCAAGGTCCAGCTTATACCTTGTTTCATTTCCTGGAACCGCCATTTGGATGTCAAGCGTGCCTTCCCTTGGCTTGACCTGTCCGAGGGCCGAGTTGAAATTAACCGACAGCCCCCTGCCGGTATGGTAAGAGGCGCCAAAGCTCGCCTGTATTGCTGCAGGTTCCCATTCATCATGAACAGGCGTCACATTTCTGAAAGGGGCACCCTCACCGTCAATGTTGAATGCAGCGTAATCTATCAGATAGGTTTTAGTCCAGCGGAATCCGGCATCAAGCGTCACCCGTCCGATACGCAGTTCATCCACAACCACCACTGAGAATGTTTCAGTATTACACTCCTTTCCAGTGTAGAACCTCTTGCCATTGGGAGCCTTCCAGTGATCATACAATCCACCCATCCTCAGGGTATTTGAAGGGTGTATTGCAACTGAATGCATGGTGTTCAGCCCGTATTCTATGTCCTTTTCATTTGTTGAAACCGAGGTAATTTCATCATTGAACTGAGGGTTGCGGTATGAATAAAAGACCTGAAACTCAGATGATACATTTTTGAGTGGCCTGGTTATCATTTTTACATTTGAAAGGACCGACCAGTACGGGTCAAAGTTTTGCCTCATATTGATATACCTTTCATCAGCCGGTGGCTTTGCAATAGTTAGATCCCTCTTCCCGTCAAGGAAGTAAACGCTGCCAAGTATCCTGAACTTTTCAGATAATTCCCAGTTAAACCTCGAGTA
>DAIUKI010000414.1:0-2941 GCA_036848255.1 Bacteroidales bacterium
AAATCTTTGCTTTTGGAAGCTTGATATAAAAATGGGGAGGATCTGCATCACACGTCGAATAGGTGCTTTTTGCAATATTTGAAGTCCCGTCTTCGAGAAGCTTTGTAACCTGACTTCTCAGCAATCCTTCTTCCTGCTTTGTGACTATATTATAGGCAGCTGCTCTTCGTGTTACAAAATTGTAAAATAGCGAGTCAGATTCGATTTCCTGTGTTCCCTGCTTATATACTGGTTTACCAGTTACTTTACCAGTAGTATCTTTTCTTCCTGTGGCAAAAACCGTATTCGCAACCATATCGAATACGATGGAATCGGCTGTTATTACTAAATCTTCATATTTAACTTCAGCTTCGTCAGTCATGTAAACCCTTTTATTGACAAGGTCATTTCTTTTGGTCCCGGCTGATTTATAGGTAACCTGTTTGTCGATAGCTTCAGGGGAGATCTTTTTTATGTTTCTGCGGAGAGTGTCGGAGGTAAGGGTGTCCTGACTAATAAGGTTTGTGTCGGGGATCTGAATTCCCTGCTGTGAGAACAATGTAAGATAACGGACCATCACAAGGAACACAACAAGTAACCGCTTTTGTTTAAAAAAATACAACTTTAATACTATTTTTGTACAGTTTTTGTGTGACGTCCGGATGTCAGGCGCAAAACTAATTAAAAAACATGAACTGAATATGGGTCCAGATTATAAAAACGGCAAAGAACGTACCAATAATATATATGTATTGAAATTGCTCATCATGGCAGTTTTAACGGTTTCGATATCGGCCTGGAAACCTGCAGATCCGTCAGAGAAGAAGTGGGTTATTGTTATTGACCCTGGTCATGGAGGTAAAGATCCGGGAGCTCTCGGTTCGATCAGCAGGGAAAAGAATATCAATCTGGCAATCGCTTTAAAAACGGGTGAATATCTTGAAAATAACCTTAATAATGTAAAAGTACTTTACACAAGAAAAACCGATGTATTTGTGGAATTGAGAGACAGACCCGAATTTGCAAATAAGAACAAGGCCGACCTGTTTATTTCCATACACTCAAACTGGATAAGCAAAAGCAGCATTAAAGGTGCAGAAACCTGGATAATGGGACCGGCACAGGATGAACAAAATCTGGAGGTTGCAATGAAGGAGAATGAAGTAATACTTCTCGAAGACGATTTCTCGGAAAAATATGAAGGGTTTGATCCAAAGTCGCCTGAATCATATATAATGTTCACAGTAATGCAAAATACATTCAAGGAACAAAGCACCCAGCTTGCATCAAGCATCCAGAACCAGTTCAGGATCAGGGCAGGCAGGACCGATCGCGGTGTTAAACAGGCAGGGTTCTGGGTACTTTATATGACAACAATGCCAAGCGTTCTTGTTGAAACAGGATTCATAACAAATCCAGAGGAGGAAAAATATCTGGTTTCGAAAGAGGGCCAGGATTATCTTGCTTCAGCAATTTACAGGGCCACCCGTGATTACATAAACGAGGTTGACAAAAAGTCAAATATTCCTTCTTCTGCACAAAATGAACTGGCTCCGGCTCCTGATTTTTCAGGTGGGGAAACTGATCTTGCAGACGATGGGCTGAAATTCATGATCCAGATTGCCATATCAGCCGTGAAAAAGCCGCTCATTCCGGAGAACTTCAAGGGATTAAAAGATGTGGTTGAAATCCCTTCAAATGATATTTTCAAGTATGCATCGGGCAGTTTTGAAACTTATGCCCCTGCCGCGGAATACAGGAAAACAATTGAGACCCTCTACCCCGATGCATTTGTGATTGCGGTAAAAAATAATAAAATACTACCTTTACAGGATGCCCTTAACTCAAAATAGAAAAACGAAACAAGACCTTAAATGAAAAAAATCTCGAATGAAGTCAAGATAGGGATCACGGCTGTTATGGCAATTCTGGTATTCATCTGGCTGTTCAATTTTCTTAAGGGGAAGAATATTTTCAGTAAAACAGCAAACTATTATGCTGTTTATGACAAGGTCGGAGGACTTGCAGAATCGAGTCCTGTTGAAATTAACGGGTATAAGGTCGGGGTTGTACAGTCTGTCAGGTTCCTTGATCCGCTGAGTGGCAGGCTTCTGGTCGAACTCTCTGTCGACAAGGGATTCAGCCTTCCTGTAAATACAGTTGCAGAGATTACAACGGCCTCGCTTATCGCCGGCATGAAGATACAATTTATTTATGGCAATGGCCCGGGAACCTATTCAAGCGGAGACACCATTCCGGGAAGAATGGCGGTATCTGTACTCTCAAAGCTTGAAAATGAACTTCTTCCACTGAAAGACAAAATAACCGATCTCATTTCTGCGATTGATACTGTTATCGGATCATTTAATGACATTATGGATCCGAAGTTCAAATCAGATCTCAGGTCGGGGATGGCCAGCCTCAGCAACACGGCCAGGAGCATAGATGAGTCTGAACTAAAATCAACCCTGGAGAATGTTAACAGGTTCACGCAAATGCTTGCTGAAAACTCGGGTAAGATCACTTCTACATTCAGCAGTCTTGAAAATATTGCCGACACGCTCGCAGCAGCTGATATATACAATTCTGTAAACAATCTCAAATCGAGCCTTGAAAAAGCAGCGATCCTGATGGAGAACCTTAATAATGGTCAGGGAACGGCAGGACAGCTTATGACAAATGATTCGCTTTATACCAATCTTTCAAACAGCCTGGGGAGCCTGAACATGCTTTTACAGGATCTTAAGACTAATCCCAAACGCTACGTTCATTTTTCGGTATTCGGTAAAAAAAATATCCCTGAAGAATAGGTTTTTTATAAAAATCAGATTATCTTGATCTTAAAATAGAAGATAAAAATGATGGCAAAATTTTCCTCATTTTTATGACTATCCGGGTATTTTGAAGCAGGAATAAATAAGAAATTGTCTATTACCGACAAGCCGTAATTCACATTTGTATG
>DAIUKI010000415.1:0-2926 GCA_036848255.1 Bacteroidales bacterium
TCGTCCTTGATTACATAAGGAGGAAATCGGGTCTGATGATTTTTTTCTGGTCATCATGCATCGTTTTTCTTGGAATTGCTCTCATCGTAAGGATCAATATCGGAGGATATTTTCCTTTTAAAAATATCTTTCTGCACACATGTCTCGGATTAATTGTATTTCCGGTACTTTGCATCCCGGTGCATGAGTTACTGCATATTATCCCGTACTACCTCACCGGGGCCAGGAATATAAGGATCGGAATGGATCTGAAGCAATATATGTTTTACGTTACAGCTCACCGGTACGTAGCAACCGAAAACCAGTTCAGGTTCGTGGCCTGGTTCCCCTTCATTCTTGTGAGCCTGGCAACTTTACTGCTTGTAATTTTTCTGCCGGGATTATGGAAATGGAGTCTCTCCTTGTTTCTTTTCGTCCATGCGACAATGTGTGCCGGCGATTTTGCGATGCTCAATTTCTATGCACTGCATCCCGGGAAAAAAATATATACATGGGATGACTTTAATGAAAAAGCTGCTTATTTTTATGAAGAGATATAGAAGAAATAAAGGGGAGAAGGGGAGATAGGGAGATCTGCGAAAAGTTGCTGGCGCGGATTTAGCGTAACGCAGTGAAGCGTAATCCGTGCCTTTGGATAAGAGTTTTTAGCACGGACACTAGCAAGATTTACTAAAACTACAAGATACCTATGAAAAAACTTATTGCCATTGTTTTGCTGGTTGCTGCAGCAAGTCTTTACGGTTTTGGGCAAAGAAAAATCGTCAATATTCCCAACCTGCCGGGTTATGTTACACTTAAGTGTGATTTCCATATGCATACCGTTTTTTCCGACGGCAATGCATGGCCCACCGTAAAGGTCGGTGAGGCCTATCGCGACGGACTGGATGCTATAGCCATTACTGACCATATTGAATATACCCCAAAAAAGGATTTCATCCCGATCGATCACAATGCAGCCTGGAAAATCTCAGAGACTACCGCAAGGGATTTTAATATAATCCTTGTACACGGAACCGAGATAACCCGGAAAATGCCTCCCGGACATATGAATGCCCTGTTCATACAGGATGCATCGCTCCTGGCAGTTGATTCAGTAATGGATGTTTATGCAGAAGCTATAAGACAAGGTGCGTTTCTTCTCTGGAACCACCCCGGATGGAAATCGCAGGAACCTGACGGGATTCCAAAAATTTACCCGATCCATAAATCCCTCATTGAAAAAGGATGGCTCCATGGTATCGAGTTCTTCAACAGCAGTGAATATTACCCTTTGGTCCTTACTTTCTGCAAACAACATAACATTGCAGTTTTGGCCACCAGTGATAATCATCATGTTATAAGCGAATCGTATGCGGACCCAATCAACACCAACAGGCCGATGACTCTGGTTTTCGCCAAAGCAAGAACCCATGATGCACTGAAGGAGGCTATGTTTGCCGGCCGGACCCTTGCATATTTCAGGGATATGATAGCCGGTAAGGAAGAATATGCAAAACCTTTCTTCTATCAGTGCATCTCGGTTGGGAAACCCTATCTGGAAAACGAAAAAAGTGTATATTTCGAAGTAACGAACAGGTCGGATGTCCCATTTTACCTCGTCAACGGGATTCCTGATGCCCCGCAATCAATAACACTTACGGCAAATGGAATTACGAGGGTTGTTGTAAGCAAGAAAGTAACTTCTCCGCTGAAATATGATGTAAAAAATGTGCTTGTGGGCGAAAATGAAGTATTGAAAATTGAACTTAAATATTAATTCCTTGTGGATCTCTGTGTCTCCTCAGTGGATCTCTGTGTAACGGATTTAATTTTAAGAACTTACACAGAGGGCCTCAGAGAAGTCACAGAGTGCCACAGAGTCATTATTCTAGAATCTTTCCTTTGCGAGCTTCAGGACATCATCCTCCTTCACTATAGGCCTTAACCTGAACGAGTACTCATATTTTTTCTCAAGCAACCGGTACTCAGGATGGATCATTGCTCCCCATGAATCATCACCGCCAACGCCCATCTGCCCAAGATCAACATTCAGGTTGACAAGTTCACGCGGTTTGACATCAATTGTATGAGTATTTGCACTTTTTGCATCCTTTCGGTACTGCGACAGCTTCCCCTTTGGTGACTCAAAATCATCATGGATATTCTTCAGTGCTGCAAAACAGATTACCGGATTGCCGCTTACCAGCAGACCAGCGCCATTTTCGTCGGTTAGAGTCAGCCACCGGGTATCGGTTTTATATCCATTCTCCTGGGGACGGACATACGGCACATACTGATCATCAACAGTGCTTTCATATAGTCCGACATCTGCAGATGTCTTTCTGTCAACATAGTTTTCATGTGGTCCCCGTCCGAACCATTTAAGGTTCATGAACTCTTCAGGTAACTGCATCTGCATTCCCATTCTTGGTATTTCAGGAATTTTGTCTGAAACTTTCGAGAACTGGTTTTTGACGATAACATCTGCCGAACTGAAGATGGTATAGGTTGTAACAGATCCGGCAATCTTTTCACCATCAATCCCCGGGATATCATATTCAAATGTAACTACTGCCTTGCCAATTTCAGGCTGGCTTATGTTTGCCTTTCTGACTATCGCCTTTTCACCGGCTTTCATCCAGACCCCAAGCTTTTTATCCATATCATACCCGTAATCATTATCCGTCGGAGGCCTCCAGAAATCAGGAGCCGGCCCCTTTTTGATCATCGATTTACCCCTGTAGATAAAAGACTCCATTGTGCCTTTTTCGAGGTCGAAAGTAATTTTCATATCTGTACTGCTGACTTCAAGCTTTTTATCTACAGTATTCGTCTGTAGTACAGCCAGCTGATCACGCTTTGCCGTCACTGGTTTACCTTCAAAAGGAAGCTTGAACTGGGCTGTCGCATATACATGATCCTCGGGAACATAATTCCATTCGTCACT
>DAIUKI010000416.1:0-2922 GCA_036848255.1 Bacteroidales bacterium
CCGAAACCCTTCCGATGGCAAACAGAGGGGTATATAGTTCTTTTGAAATATCAAGACATGAATATACAAAACCGGAATAAAAATCAACATTGATACACACTACCTTGGTTGATTTTTCTCCCTTAAATAACCTGAATACCTCAGGTGTGAGTCTTTCCACAAGGGAATAGAGTTCAAATTCATCAATCCGGCCTTTTTCTATTGCCAGTTCTTTTGCCTTGGATTTTAAAATTGAAGCCCTGGGATCAGAGATAGTATATACAGCGTGACCTATTCCATAGATCTTACCCGAGAAATCATTTGCCTTCTTATTGAGGATCTTAAGAAGATATGCCTTTACTTCCTCTTCATCCTTCCAGTTCTTTACATTGACTTTCATGTCTTCCATCATCTCAAGAACCCTGACATTTGCCCCGCCATGCAATGGCCCTTTCAATGATCCTATAGCAGAAGTTACTGCAGAGTATATATCGGTCTCGGAAGAACTGGTCACCCTCATTGTAAATGTTGAATTATTACCACCTCCGTGCTCAGCATGCAAGACCAGAAGCAGGTCAAGCAGATCAGCCTCCAGTTTTGTAAAACCATTGCAATCACCTTTTATTAAATAGAGAAAGTTTTCAGCTGTAGTCATATTTGGCTGCGGATGGCGGATCGAAAGAGTCTTTCCCTTGTACAGGTGTCTTAATGCCTGATATGAATAAGCAACTATTGTCGGAAATTTTGCAATAATATTTAAGGATTGTTTTATCATGTTATCAAGAGCGATACTATCTGGCTTATCATCAAGAGTATATAAACCCAACACAGATCTTGCGAGAATATTAAGCACATCCTTGCCTTTCATCGAGAGTATCATATCTTTTGTGAAATGATCAGGCAGTGGTCGCAGGGAAGCCAGGTTTTCTGAGAACTCTTTCAGCTCTGCTTTGTTAGGCAGATGCCCTGTCAATAACAGAAAAACAGTTTCATCAAACCCGTGTCTCTGATCCTTCTGAAAACCCTCCACAATATCTTCAATATCAATTCCCCTGTACAATAGCCTTCCCGGAACAGCAATAAACTTGTCGCCTTCTTTTTTATAGCCTACCACTTCTCCGACTTTTGTCAGCCCTACAAGGACACCAGATCCATCGGCATTGCGCAGTCCCCGCTTTACATCATATTTCTCAAATAATTCACTGTCAATCTGGCATGACTCCCGCACAGATGCCTCAAGCTGTGAAAATAAATTACTGTCTTCCATTTGAGTACAATTATTAATGATTGTTTTTAAATGTTTGAGATTATCGCATCAGCAAACTCAGAAGTCCTGAGCAGCTTTGCATTTTCGGTCAGCCTGTGAAAATCATAGGTCATCATTTTGCTCTGTAAAGTCTTGTCGAGCCCGCTGTATATTTTATTTGCAGCCTCATCCCATCCCATATATTCGAACATCAGTCCGCCTGAAAGTATTACCGAACCAGGATTAACCTTATCCTGATCAGCATATTTCGGGGCCGTACCATGAGTGGCTTCAAATATTGCATGACCTGTCTCATAATTGATATTTGCTCCAGGTGCAATTCCAATGCCGCCAACGATTGCAGCAAGAGAATCAGAAATATAGTCACCGTTAAGATTCAGTGTGGCAATGACAGAGTACTCTGAAGGTCTGGTAAGAATCTGCTGGAGAAATGCGTCAGCAATTACATCCTTAATAAGGAGTTTCCCTTCAAGTTCTGCTCTCTTCTGTGCTTCGTTTGCTGCAGCTTCTCCATTCTCGGCAGTGATCTTCTTATGCTGGTTCCATGTGAATACCCTATTGCCAAACTCCCTTTCAGCAAGAGCGTATCCCCATTTCATAAATGCCCCTTCAGTATACTTCATAATATTTCCTTTGTGAACCAGTGTCACCGACGGCAAATTTCTTTTTAATGCGAACATGATAGCCTGTCTTATAAGCCTTTCCGAACCTTCCCTTGAAACAGGCTTGATGCCTATTGAGGAAGTATCAGGAAACCTGATTGATTTTACTCCCATATCCGCGATAAGGAATTTCTTGATCCTGTCAGCTTCCGGAGTACCGTTCATAAATTCAATACCAGCATAAATATCTTCCGTGTTCTCCCTGAATATATGCATGTTGACATCCTCGGGTTTTTTAACCGGACTTGGTACGCCGCTGAAGTATCTTACCGGCCTGTAACACGTATAAAGATCAAGTAACTGCCGCAGGGCAACATTGAGCGATCGCATACCTTCACCAACAGGAGTTGTAAGCGGTCCCTTGATGCCGACAAGGTATTCCCTGAATGCAGCAAGGGTTTCATCGGGAAGCCAGTTTCCGGTGAGGTTAAATGCCTTCTCACCTGCAAGAACCTCCTTCCATGCCACCTTCCTGCTTCCATTATAGGCTTTCTCCACTGCAGCATCAAAAACTCTTACAGATGCTCTCCAGATATCCCTTCCTGTTCCATCACCTTCGATGAATGGAATTACAGGGAAATCAGGCACAGTCAACTTGCCATTTTCAATTCGTATCTTCTCAGCCATATCAGTTTTTCCCATTTATTTATTCATTCATTTTGCGTTGTTTCTGCTTCTTATCAGATTCAATGCGCTGCCGGCCTTAAACCATTCTATTTGTGCTTCGTTATAGGAATGAAGTGCAAAGATCGCCTCATCCTCCCCGTTTGAATGGTGAATAATTATTTTTATTTTCTTCCCCGGGGAAAACTCCCTGAGCCCGGTAATGTCAAATTTATCAGTTTCCCTTATTCTTGCATAGTCATCTTTGTCTGCAAATGTCAGCGCCAGAACACCCTGTTTTTTAAGGTTCGTTTCATGAATTCTCGCGAACGACTTGGACAGAACGGCTTTTACATTCAGGAAGCGCGGTTCCATTGCTGCATGTTCCCTTGATGAGCCTTCACCAAAATT
>DAIUKI010000417.1:0-2915 GCA_036848255.1 Bacteroidales bacterium
AATAGTCAATGTTATCTTTTTTAAGGTTGAAGTTGTCAATAAGCATTTCGACAGAATGAGGTGCTGTCTTTATACCAAATGAGAATATGTCCATTCCATCCATCCCTTCATTGAGGCGGGACCGGAATATTCCGTCGCCAAAGTCAATAACTTTAAATGATTCTTCATTTACCGGATTTCTGCATCCTCCGTCCTGGATAATAATCGCTTCGAATCCTGAACCATCGGTACCAAAGTCAAAATACATTTCATCCGCTCCTTCGCAATACTCAAAAGCTGTTGCAGAGCCCGCATCAGCAAATAGCGGATAAACACTTCTATCTCTATATGAAGCATAGAGGGATTGAGTATTACCGGCCAATAAAAGACCTTTCTTCATTTCACCACCCGCGAGTAATGATGTAATTACTTTGATTCCATGGGGATACCCCGAACAACCCAGACTTATATCCAGTGTCATGCACTGATTTGGCAGTTTCAATCTGTCCTGCAATATACATGAAGTGGCAGGAAGCTTGTAATCAGCTGTATGGGAAACAAAAACAAGCACATCGATCTCAGATTTATCCCAACCTAATTCAGAGATCAATTTCTCAGCCGCCGTAAAACATAGATCGGAGGTGCAGATTCCGGGATCCACTACTCGTCTGCGTTCAATCCCTACAGAAGAGACAAATCTTGCATACTCACCCTCTTTAAAAAAGGGATAGTCTTTGTTTTCAACTACTTTTGATGGAACACAGGCAGCGACTCCACTTAATTTTACATTTGAACTTCTTGAATACGCCATTTTTATCTCATCTAAGGGTTATGCCCCCATCAATCAGCAGTGATGAACCAGTTACCCATGCAGCAGCATCTGACAGAAGATAAATAATTGCATAAGCCACTTCCTCCGGTTTGCCCCATCTCTTCAAAGGATACTTTTCCATATTGTTCTTTAATTGATCTTCCGTCAGTTCACTCAGCTTTTCAGGCAAATTAGAAAGAACCATCGCGGGATTAACCGAATTGCACCTGATATTTTTTGGTGCTAAATCCAAAGCGGCATTTCTCATAAAATTATTTATTGCTCCTTTTGATGCAGCATACATTGCGTTACCATAGGTGCATCTGTATGTACCGGCAACTGACGAAGTAAAAACAATTGAAGAGAATTTCTTCATTTTCTTTTTTTTAACCAGCCCCTGGACCAGCATTATCGGAGCAAAAGCATTTACCTGCATTATATCGTGCAAATCATTTTCTTTTATGAACTGGGTAGGTTGTAACTTGGTGATACCCGCATTATTTACACACCCATCAAGTTCAGGGACGGAATCCGTAAGATTATTGATTTCTTCCATTACAGATAAATCAGTAATCATTTTAGAGTGTCCGTCACCAGTTAATTTAGAGTAAGTTTCTTCCAGGCGCTCCTCATTTCTGCCGGTTATGACCAGTTTTGCTCCCATTTTAGAACATTCAATAGCGGTGGCTCTGCCGATACCGGAAGAAGCACCGGTAATTAAAACAGTTTTACCTTTGAGTGAAAAAGGGTTATAATTCATTTTTGTAATAATTATACCTCAACTAATTCAGAAATTACAGGATTATTCAAAGTAAATTCAACTGTTCCCCAGGAAAGGCCTACTCCAAAACCACATGCTATAATACTTGATTTCTTATCCTTTAAGAGTGTACCCAATTGGGTAACAATAGTAACAGGAATTGAGGCAGAAGATGTATTTCCATATTCCCCAATTGAGTAAGGAACCTTTTCTACTGGCAGTTTAAGTTTGGTTCTGATTCTTTCATTCATCATCAGATTGGCCTGATGGAAAACAAAATAATCAACTGAATCTAAATCCAGGTTAAATCTTTCAATAAGTTTTTTAACTGACTGTGGCGCTTTTGAAATACCAAATGCAAAAACATCCATCCCTTTCATACGTGTCTGTATTCCCATTTTAAAAATCCCTGGTTCAATCTCAACCGGAATCAACGATTGCCCGGTAAATCTGTTTCTTGAACCGCCATCCGGTATAATAATTGCATCAAACCCGCTACCGTCAGTTCCGAAGTGAAAGTTAAATCCTGTCTCTCCGTCAAAATACTCCAAAGCAGTTACTGTACCAGCATCTCCAAAGAGTGGATCCGGTGGCCCCCATGTCCTTCTTCGGGCATCACCGGTCATCAGTAGCGCTTTCTTAATCATTCCATTTCTTAATAGCGTTGCAGCAGTGCTGATTCCATAAACCCATCCAGAACATCCAAGGGAGATATCCAATGCATAACATTCCTGATTTAACTGAAGACGATCCTGTAATATGCACGCTGTCGCAGGCAGTATGTAGTCTGCCGTCTGGGAAACAAAAATAAGGGCATCAATATCGTCCTTTTGCCACCCCAGATCCTGGATCAACTTTTCAGCTGCAAAATAGCATAAATCTGAAGTGGTAAGATCATCTGAAAATCGCTTTTGCCTCACTCCTGTTGTAGCAATGAATTGTTCAGCGCTATAATTCTTTGACTCAATGCTTTCATTAACAAGAATTGCTTTAGGAACTCCTGCAGAAATCCCAGCGATCCTAACATTCATAACTTCTAAAAATGCCATTATATCCTTCTTCTTACAATGTTAAACAGGTCTTCAATTGTAACAGCTGTCTTAATATCATCACCTTTGAGGCGCACATCATACTCCTCGTCTACCATTGCGATAAGACTGAGAGCGGTTAAGGAGGACCAGTTTTCAATATCCTTAAAAACTGTTTTAGAATTTAGAATACCTATTTCTGCATCATCAAACAGATCTGCACATTTCTGAATAAAATCGTTAATTTCCACAATGTTTAATTTAAATGTTTAATAATATTACCCATATTCACCTATCTTAGTTTTTTGGCTGGATTTCCAAAAACCGTTGTGTTTTC
>DAIUKI010000418.1:0-2913 GCA_036848255.1 Bacteroidales bacterium
TTTATAGCCAAAAATCTTTTCCCAGTAGGCTATCCCCTCACCGATATCCTTTACTGCAAAACAGATATGATCGATTACCATTTCAGAGCTTACCTTTTATTTTCTTTCCTGTTGCGCTGATTACAAGCTGTTCCTTTAATTCAAATATCTGGGGGACCTTGTAAAGCGACAGATGCATCGAGCAGTGCTGCTTAATCCTTTCGACCATTGATTCTTTTCCATTTTCAGGCCTGATCACCACTATGGCCTTTAGTGCCTCACCGAGAAGTTCATCCTCGATCCCTTCAATTGTGCAATCCACCACTTCCGGGATCTCAAGGATCACTGCTTCGATCTCTTTGGGGCTTATCCTTTTCCCTCCCACCTTAATGATCTCTTTCTTTCTGGCAGTGAGGAAGATATAATCATCCTTGTCAACGGTTCCAAGATCACCGGTGTAAAGCCATCCATTCCTGATTGTATTTCTGGTACCCTCTTCGTCCCCAAAGTATCCGAGCATTATATTGTCTCCCCTGGCAATAACTTCACCGATCTCTCCCGGCTTTATCTTTTCCCCTTTTTCATTTACGACTTTTAATTCCACCCCCGGAATACCCTTTCCCATCGAACCTTTCCTGGCTTCATACATTTCAGGCGGAAGGTAAGAAAGGCGGGCCGTCGCTTCGGTTTGCCCGTACATTACAATGAATGTTATTTCCGGATGGCTTTTCCTGAATTCATCAATGAAAATCGGTGCAAGCTTTCCGCCCGCCTGCGTCACATATCTGAGTTCAGGGAATTTGGTGGTCTTGAAATTGTCCGATTTCCTGAGCAGTATCTGAAAATGGCTGGGGACACCTGCAAACCCCGTGCATTTTTGTTCCAGGAGATCCCTTATAATACCACCGATGAAAATGAATGAGTTATTGAATACTATTGATCCTCCCACACGCAGGTGAGTATGTAGCAATGAAAGTCCGTAACAATAGTAGAAAGGCAGGACCACAAGCATTCTGTCATCCTGACTCAGCTTTAAGTAAGTTATTATGGATTCTGTGTTAGCAATTAGATTTTTATGGGAGATCATGACCCCTTTCGGTATGCCTGTTGATCCGGAAGTAAATATTATTTCGGCACATTTGTTTTCGTCAAATTCTTCCTCCTTTTCATTAAAATGTGCTTTAAATTCATCATTCGCGATAATATCGGGAGTGATGATTTTTGTTCCTCCAACTGCTATTTTCCTTTCAATATCGCGGGTCAGGAATATCATAACGGGATTTGTAAGACTTGAAATATAATCCAGATTCTCCTTTTCGATGTTGGGATCAAGAGGGATGCATACATTTCCCGATTTGATGATTGCGAAATAGGCAATCAGAAAGAACTTGTTATTCACCGACAATAAAAGGATATTCTTATTCCGGCCGAATTCTCTTTCAAGAAAGCCGGCAAGTCCCAGAGAAGAATTGTATAACTCTCCGAATGAAAGATTCTCCTTCCCGACGAGAAAGTTTTTGTCTATTTCAGATGTCTTTTCAAAGAAGTAATCAAAGGCATTCATGATTGAAGATTTTAATTATATTCCAAAATAATCCCTTACAGGGGGCATTCTGAGGTACTCCGTTGTTTTCCTTTTCCGTTCAAAGTTTCTGAACAGTGCATCAATTCTTTCCGTTGTTTCTCCCATTACAGAGGCAACTTCCCCGGGAGTGTACTCATTTTCAAAGCCGTACCAGTAGATATCCATCAGCCTGAAAGGAAGCTGGTAAAAGAACTCCTCCTGGGTCTGTTCTGCTGAATAAGTATCAGTTGTCGGGGTCCTTTCAATTATGCTCTGGGGCACTCCAAGGTATTCAGCAAACTGATAAACCTGTGTTTTGTACAGATTTCCTATGGGCATAACGTCCCCTGCTCCGTCGCCATGTTTAACAAAGAATCCCTGTTCCTGCTCATGCTTATTCGGCGTTCCTATCACGGCATAATGAAGGGCTTCGGCGTGATAATATAGGATCGACATCCTTGATCTCTGCTTGAAGTTAGAGGCAGCTACAATCTGGAGATATTCTTTGGCATGGAGCATTTTATCCTGCTGGACCCCGTTCTTATCAATTATGCTGAGTGTAAAGAGCGGCGGAAGATTATTGAAGAGGCCACTCTGCCTGATACCAATCTTCATCTTGTAAGTCGTCGGATCGTATTCCGGGAATACACTTTTCACAGCTTCATCCCGCCTGTCATAGCATTTGAATCCATTGAGTGCTCCGGTAATTACTTCTTTAATTGTCTTAACCCCTAATTTACCGGCCAGCTCAAGTGCCAGTTCTTCACTGTCGGGACTTGAATCTTTCTCAGGCATTATTATTCCAACAACCTTATCAGCGCCAAATGCCCTGACCGAGAGGGCCAGACAAACTGAAGAGTCAATCCCGCCGCTTATCCCTATCACCGCACCATTCCTTTTGAAATTGACTGAAACATCCTGCTGAAGCTTATGAATGATTTCATTGGCTGCAGCTTCAATATCTTCGAGGAATATTATTTCCTTTGAAAAGGGTTTTCTGGTTTCCATAAGCTTTTTTATATCTGGTTAACTGTTTTCAGGTTGTTTAGTTTTCGCGGCTGTGATTCCGGATGATGATTTTCAATAAACTGATCATGAAGAAGATGGGTGGATATTACGGAAGCCAGTACCATATCTTCAACTTCAGAAGAATTTCCGGTTTTTTCTATTTTAGCAATAAGGTTTGAAATTGAATTAAAATCAAAAATCCCGGCTCTGCTGAATGATTTCCGGTTGAGCATTTCTTTAACATAGTCCGGCGGCTTGCTCAGAAAGAATGCATTTTTTATTGGCGCCCTGTAAGCCTGTTTTGAGCGCCTGATGATTGATTCCGGGATCTTGTCTTTCATTAATTTCTTAAGCAGATGCTT
>DAIUKI010000419.1:0-2906 GCA_036848255.1 Bacteroidales bacterium
TCTGGTTTGAATAGTGGTTAATAGAACTAAGATACCAGGTTATGGGTTCTGGTTTGAATAGTGGTTAATAGAACTAAGATACCAGGTTATGGGTTCTGGTTTGAATAGTGGTTAATAGAACTAAGATACCAGGTTATGGGTTCTGGTTTTGGGATAACCACGGCTTTTAAGCTGTGGGTTGCAGGACTCTCAAGAATGGGCTTCAGCCCTGATTCAGCTACTCGGGAAGGGGGTGCTATCATATCTTCCCTGAAAACCTTAAGCTGAAATTCCTTTGCGGTTGTATGTCACCTGGCCGTCCCATGTATTCTGTATTTGTGATGTTTTTTACAGCTAAAGAGAGAGTGAATTTGTCATTTAACATATACCCTATGTTGCCATCGAGTGTTATGTAGCCGGTATTATGCCCGGCCCAATAATCGTCAAATCCCGGCAGGATGGGAGTGGTAATGAAAACATCATCAATATTAAGCAGTTTCGACCTGATAGCCAAGCTCACTCCCATGCTCAGTTTTTTCCTCTGAGTATCGATTGAGATAATACCGGAATGCTTCCTCCTGTATTTCAGGTAGGTGCCGGTATTCTGATGGGTGTATTTATTGAATTCAACCGGGTATATGAACGTGTAGCCACCTGTCATGGTTGTCTGAAAATCTCCGAAACTCCTTGTCAGAAGCAGTTCGGTTTCACAGCCGTAGACCCGCGATTGTTCAACATTTGTGGCCATGAATCCAAATCCTTCAGGGTAAGCGCCAAACATATACTCTATCATGTTTGAATTCTGAAGAAAGAAGATTGAAAGATCAGCCTGCCCGGTTATGTTCCCCAACAGGACTCCCTGCTTTACTCCGATTTCAGTGCTCCATCCTGATTCAGCAAGTACGTCAGGATTAGCGATTATCTTTATTGACCCGATGGTTGTGGAGGCAAATTTTTCTGCAATTGAGGGGAAGCGGTAGCCCTGCCCGAAAGAAGCCCGGAGGAATGTAAAATCTGCTGCCTGCCAGTTCAATCCTGCTCTGATGATTGGAACGATCCTGTCATTTATCCCGTCGAGTGCATAATTTTCGATCCTCAGACCTGCGACTGCCTTCAGACGGTTAAGCGGTCTTATCTCAAACTGTGTGAAGCCTGCAATATTAAATCCCGAATGGTCGCCGAAGAATTTGGACTTGACCTTGCTGTAATTCTCTGAAATTCCCGCGGTAAGATCAAGAATATCAAGCAGACGGTACCAGAGCTGATACTCTGCATAAACTGAGTTCGCATCACTGTTGTTCTGTTCGCTGTCAGGGAGCCTGCCCAGTGTCGACTGCAGCCGTATTTTAAGATCATGCTGGAAACGGTCCTGTCTTTTCAGCGAAATATATGGATCAGCAGTAAAAAAAGTACCATGATATTCATTAGCCGTTGAAGGTGATTGCTTAAGTGCGCCGGTTTCAGCATTCTCCCATAGGACAAAGTCTTTTTTCGTATTGTACCCGGCATTTACGTTTATTCCGTAGTACAATCCGTCGACCTTGCCGTTGTAGTGTTTTAATTTCAGGTTGATCCTGGCCAGTTTTTCGCCATTGAGACGCCTGTAACCTTCATCAATAAAAATGTTGCCTCCGATACCCAGATCCGTTTTTCCGGATTTTCTCAGATGTGAGAATGAAGTGGTAGTAAACACTCTCGGCGTGTCCCACCAGACCCAGTTCCTGTTTTTTGGCTTATCATATATCCCTGACTCAGTAAAGAATTGGGTAACCGGAATATTTGTCGCCTCAGCTGTCCGGAAGTTTATTATGCCGTTAAGGGCCGAAGAGCCATACAGAACTGAGGATGCGCCCTTTATAATTTCAATCTGCGACATGTTTTCAAGCGGAAGGTATTGCCATTTTATGTTGCCGGCATCGGCTGACATCATGGGCAGTCCGTCAATCAATGCAAGCACCCTGCTTCCGGCGCCGTAGCTGAAGCCGCTGCCACCCCTCACAGACGCCTGTCCGTCCATCACTTCTATTCCCGGAGTTTTATTGATTATCTCCTGTGCATCGGTTATATGATTATCGGAAAGGAATGATGGTTTTATAACATCCATCGAAACCGAAAGCTCAGCAATTCTCTTTTCGACCTTATCGGCACTAATCACTATCTGATCGATCTCGAGGGTCTTCATTTCCATCCCGATATTCAGCTCTACAGTATCATTCGGACTGATAATTACCTCTTTTGTAACAGACTCGTAACCAATAAGCTGAAAAGTGATTGACACCTTGATATCACCTGTGTTGATACTGTAGAAGCCTTTTACATCGCTAGTTGTTCCGAGGTGCTTTCCATAAATAACATAAACACCGATAAGTGATTCGTGGGAATTCTTATCCGTAATTATTCCCCTGATAGTGCTTTTATCCTGAGCACTGCAAACGGTTGAGACTGACAGAAGGAGTATGGCTGCAATGATGTGGCCCATCATTTTGGCGCGAATGTCATCTGAATATCAATAGGCGGACCTGTCAGATTCTGCATGTCAGGGACGGAGCCTTGCAATTTAAGGGAGGTGCTGGTGAGTTCCAGTATATTCAGGGTGATTGTGATCGGCAGGGAAGGGGTT
This sequence comes from Bacteroidales bacterium, assembly GCA_036848255.1. Taxonomy (GTDB): domain Bacteria; phylum Bacteroidota; class Bacteroidia; order Bacteroidales; family VadinHA17; genus LD21. The sequence goes on from DAIUKI010000419.1 coordinate 2,600, forward strand.
GTCAGGATCAGTTTTTCCTCGGTAACATTAAACTCCCATGTTCCTGAATAGGTCCCAAAAGTTCCCGTTCCGTCAGTATTGAATTTGGCGTCACCCACAAATCCTTCAAGAAGTCCACCTGGACCCGTTGCATCAACACCATTGGCAATAAGGCTGACTGCAACCCACACCGGCTCGGTAAGAAGTTCAAATCTGTCAGACTCTTTTTTACAGGAAAACATTAAAATGCAACATGTGATTGTCACAAGAAAGAATATTTTTTTCATGGCATACGAATTTTAGATGAATTAACTGTACAACCAATACT
>DAIUKI010000420.1:0-2906 GCA_036848255.1 Bacteroidales bacterium
TTACCTGTAATTTAACCTTAAAGAGATGGCAATTATTATCAATCTGGATGTTATGCTTTCAAAGCGGAAGATGAAATTAAATGAGCTTTCTGAAATAGTGGGCATAACTGAATCTAATCTTTCCATTTTAAAAACTGGAAAATCAAAAGCAATCAAAATTTCAACCCTTGATGCTATCTGCGAAGCCCTGAAATGTCAGCCGGGGAACATACTGGAGTACAGGAAGGCAAAGGATCCTGATGTGAAGAATGATCCGGTATCCATATAAAAGCACAGGGCCCGGATTGATACCAACGAAATAAAATTGAATGTTTGTTTCGATTGTAATAACTTAGCGTTTCAAACGCTAATTCATTAATCAGATGAGAGCAATAAAATATCTTGTCGGCGGATTTTTGCTTTTGGCTGTGGTATCTGCCGTACCTTCTTACGGACTGGACAATTCAAAAAGAAGAATTATTACAGGTTATGTGGTTGATACTGAGCAATACCCTGTAATTAACGCCGTAATATTGATTGATAATATTAAAACCTATGCTGTTACTGATGAAAGAGGATTTTACAAGGTAAAAGTAAAACCGGAGGCAGCAACGATTGGAATTATCTCTTTAAATCATGGCATACTTGAAGAAGCAATAAACGGAAGAACCAGGATCAATTTTACATTTTCAGTTTCAATTCTGGGTCATAACACTGCTGATTACTATAAGCCGGAAGAGGAAGAAGTAAATGTCGGTTATGGCAAAGTGAAGAAAAAGAACCTTACTTCCTCCGTATATAAAATTAATGCCAGGAACAGGCAATTTGGATCATTCAACTCAATTTACGATATGCTGCAGGGGGTACCCGGGGTTATTGTAAGCAGAGGGCAAATACTTATACGGGGGATTTCATCCAGAAACCTGAGCAATGAACCTTTATTTGTCGTCGATGGCACACCTGTAAGCTCCATAGCAGATATCCCGCCTCAGAATGTTGAATCTATTGAGGTCCTCAAAGGAACAGCCGGTGCCATTTACGGATCAAGAGGTGCAAATGGCGTCATTCAGATCAATCAGGTCGGGGCATCTCCCTACATGGATAGTACAGCGATGGCTCCTGCCATTAAATTACCTGTTGCCGGGACCAGGGCAGCAACAAATTTAAGGAAGAATTCAGCCACTCTTAACGGAATAGTTAATGCCAATGATCTGCCAACGACTGTTACATTTGAATATGGCACAACTCCTGGTCATGGCATAACAATATCAGCTGTTCAGGGAACCGTTTCAGGAAACGTCCCTGTTCTGGTCAGTGCTGACATTATAGGTCTCCAGTCCGGTGTCACCTACTATTTCAGGGTTGTTGCAGCAAATTCCCTTGCGAAAACAACCGGCATTGATATACCTTTCAGATACTCAGGCGAGGTACCATACGCTGAAACTGATCCTGCAACAAACAGCTCACCCAGGACAGTACAATTGAACGGGATTGTTAATACAGGAGGTTTGTCAACTGTTGTGACTTTTGAGTATGGCACAACTGAAAGCTACGGCAATACGGTGACAGCGTCCCAGGGTCCTGTAACCGGACTAAATCCTGTAAGGGTAAGTGCAAATATCACGGACCTTAAACCCGGTACAAATTATCATTACAGGATAGTAGCAGTAAACGATGAAGGAGCAGCCACCGGCAGGGATTTTACTTTTAAATCGGAATATGTGATTGGAGACTATTCATCTGGCGGGTATATATTTTATGTTGACAAAACGGGAGACCATGGCCTGGTATGTGCACCATCAGATCAAAGCGGGGATGCAATATGGGGCAGTTGTACTCCGCCAGGAGCTGCTGGCAGGACAATCGGTTCAGGTTATCAGAATACGGCAGATATCGTAAAGGATTGTCCTGAGAAAGGAATAGCCGCCGGAATATGTCTCAATCTGGAATTAAATGGATACAATGACTGGTTTTTGCCGTCGGTTGATGAATTGATGCTTATGCATGACAATCTGGATTCAAAAGGTAAAGGCGGTTTTGAAGATTCCTTTTACTGGAGTTCAACCCAGGATAAACATGGTGCATGGGCCGTGAATTTTTATTACGGCAGTAAAAGCAACCAGGCCAGAAATAAAAATGCAGTAAGGACACGTGCAGTACGGGCTTTTTAAAAGAAACCGGTCATATTGATCCTGTAAGTAGTTATTATGAAACACATCCGGTCCTATTCTATTTTTCTATCCCGATGTCATATTTATCAAGCAATCCGGCTACCGAATGCAAAGAAAATTTTGCCTTTTTGATCCGGTTTAGTTCAGGATCAATGGAATAGTTGAAAGAGGTCCGGAAATCGGCTCCTTCGAGATTGGTGTTGATAAAGAGGGTTCTCTGGAGATCGCAATTTTCAAATGACGAATTTCTTAAATCAGTGTCAGTGAAATCAGCCTCATGGATTCCTGAATTCCTGAATCTTGTATTTTTAAGTTTTAGGTTATTGAAAGAGCAAAGATCCAGCCTGCAGCTGTCAAATTCAATCGATATCATTAATCCGTTACACTCTTCGAAATGCAATCCAAGCAATTTGCAGCTAATGAATTTAACCTCCCTTAATGAAGTATGAGTCAGCCCTGTGAGACTTAAATTGCACTCCCTGAATTCGCATTCGAGGAAATTCATTTCAGCTAAGCTTGAGTGGGATAAGTCACAATTGACAAAAGTACAGGTTTCATAATCTCCGGTCTCCGGGGCAGAATCCTGAAATTTCAGATTCTCATATTTTTTACCTTCGATGAATACTCTGTCCATTCGTCGTTAGTCATGCGTCGTGAGCCGTGCGTCGTGAGTCCTGCGTCGTGCGTCCTTCTTTTTTATAGTCCTGTCCTACCTGATTATGTTGCTTATGTTCCTGAATTTTGCGGTAGCAGATT